>NZ_QCZG01000037.1 GCF_003097615.1 Pueribacillus theae | reverse complement strand
TCGCTGAAAGCTTTCCGGAACCATACGCCTAGCGTATGGTTTTCTTTTCACAAAAAAACAAAAAGACACTGAGATTTTTTTCTCATTGTCTTTTTGTTGGGTTACTTATAATTTAGTAACGTTTGCTGCTTGGTCACCGCGGTTCCCTTGAGCGATATCAAAGCTCACTTTTTGGCCCTCTTCCAGTGATTTAAAGCCTTCGTCATTGATTGCTGAGAAGTGAACGAATACGTCTTCTCCACCTTCAACTTCAATAAAACCAAAACCTTTTTCAGCATTAAACCATTTTACAGTTCCTTGACTCATTGTATTACCTCCAATTTTTTAACTTAATATCATGTAAAAAATAAAAATTCGCCTTATTCTCATGAGCTTTATTAAAAAATATAACCCCTGAGAATAGGCGAATTATAAGATTTAATAGTTATTAAGTGTATGTCTAATACTATAGCACACATTCAAATTAAAAACAAATTTTTCTTTTTATTCCTTTTTCTTCAATTCTTAAGTTTACTTTGAGCCTTTCGTTCCAATAAATTTATCCGGTTTTTTGTTTGAACGCCTGCTTGTCGTTCTCTGCCGAACTTTTTCCCATCATCATGACAACAGCCAATATAAGGAGTCCGCCCATTAATGACACATTTCCGATCATAATTCCCATAATTAATACGGAAACAAAAACTGCCGTCAATGGTTCGATAACCGTCAACAAGCCCGCCTCGGCAGATGTAATGAAGCTCAAACTCGCCAAATATAAGTAAAACGAAACAAACGTCATCACGACAACAAGGATGACAAGCACCCATTCAGAAATAGAAAAAGAAACCCCCGTTTTCAAAGGATTTGTTTTTAAACTTAAAGCAACGCTTCCAATAAGCATTGACCACATTGTAATCACAGTGGAGCTATACCTTTGAATAAGTTTCATCGGCTGCAATGTATAATAACAAAGAGCAAAAGCTGAAACAACACCCCAAAAAAGAGCCATACCTGAAATGGAAAGCTTGGTTATATCCCCATTTGTCACTAATAAAAATAGTCCAATAAAAGTTAGAACGAGCGCAAGCAATTCTTTTTTAACAGGATATCTTTTTGCTTTGAAACATGCAAAAATAAGAAGAAGCGACGGGGCTAAATATTGTAAAATTGCTGCCGTTGCTGCATTGCTATGTTTGATCGCGGCAAAAAAAGAATACTGTAAACCTAATAATCCAAATACCGCAAAAGCAAGAAGTGTGAAAGAGTCCCTCTTATTTCTCCAAATCGTAAAGATCGACTTCCGCTGTTTCGTCATATACAAAAATAACAATAGGATTACCCCAGAAAAAAAGAGCCTGGTGATGATAATCCAGTCAAGCGTCATGTCAGTTGTTCGGAATAAATAATCCACAACATTCCCCTGAATTCCCCACAAGGCTGCTGCACTTACCGCCATTGCTATTCCTTTTAAACGAAGTTGGTTCGTTCTGTTCATAGCTTATCGATCTCCAAAAGCCCCTTGAAGGGTGTAGTTGTATCCATCTATTCCAATCATACATGTTACTAAAGAAAACTTAAACTACATGTTGAAGTACCTCTATTAAGAAAAACGCTGATGCATCCTCTTTTGAAATTAGAAGTGGGAAGTTGGGCTCATTGTAATTTACATTTCTCCCAGTTTTATTTGTCGTTCTATCGTTTCTGGGGTATGATGATATAACAAACATTTACACTAGGGGTGCTAGTAAGCTGAGAGAAGGATTGGAATCCTTTAACCCTTTGAACCTGACCTGGCCAATACCAGCGTAGGGAAGTGAAGGCATTGTTTCTACGAATTTATTTCGTCTACAACAACGGATTCCTCTCTACGAGCGAATCCGTTTTATTATTTTTCGAGGGGGAATACTTAATGGAAAAATTGACAGTGGGACTGGAATGGTTTATAAATCCCGACCATCTTCCGATGATGATCGGATTGGAAAAAGGTTGGTTTCAAGACGCAGGGCTAAAGATTGAAATGGTAGAGCCTGAAGAGCATTTTGATGCGATCGATGAGATGAAGGCAGGTAAAATGGATATCGCGATTACAGAGCCTCTTCATCTCGTAGAGGATCGTGCAGCCGGTGAAGATGTAGTTGGATTTGCAAGATTTCTACATACAAATGGTGGTGTCATGTATATAAAAGGAAAAGAAATTAACCGGCCAAAGGATCTCATTGGCAAACGAATTCAATATCCTGGCGCGCCGGGCCTCGGCGGGCTTGCCATCGTAAAGACAATGGTAGAATCTGACGGAGGCTCTTGCAGCATTGAAGATTTTATCCCTGTTAACAACGGCTTTTACCATACAGAAGCGTTAGAAAAAGATTTGGCGGACGCAGCTACGCTTATTTTTAAAAATTTTGAAGTTACTGAAGCAAAATTAAAAGGCCTTAATGTTGATTATTTTGCATTAAAGGATTGGGGGATACCGGACTTTTGCCAGCTTATTTTTATTACTTCTTCAGAAATTTTAAATAGTAAAAAAGAAACACTTAAAAAATTTGTAAAAATCATCCGAAAAGCCATCGACTTTATTTATGAAAACGAAGAAGAAGCAAAAAGGATATACTTTGACTACACAAAAACAGAATCAAATGATGAGTTGGCAATTGAAACAGCTAATGCGACGATCCCTTGTTTCACTTATGACTTTTCCATGTCTTCCGATTATTACGGCCAATTGCAAAACTGGTTAAAGAAAACAGGCAAAATTAACGAAGCGATTGATCCTGCAAAGTATTGGACAAACAAATTAAACCTATAAAACGGCGTTTATTTTTCGTGAGAGAGGGAAACTTACGAATACAATAAAATTAAAGGAGGCAGAGTTTCAATGAAGAAAAACAAGCTTGCAATGACAACAGTAGCACTTGGAGCCGCCTATTTGCTTAGAAATAAAGATAGTAGACAAAAACTAAAAGAACAATTTCAATCATTTATGAATTCATCTAGAAAGTCAAAAAAACATGTTAACGTATAACGAATTCAATGAAGGAGAGACACTGGCATTTGTCTCTCCTTCATCTATTTACTTATTCATTTGTGCAATAAATCCGCCTAGTAAATCTTCCGCATTCTCTTCCAAATCCGCTTCCGCACTAGGTTCATCTTGGTTATTTTGCCTTGCGCTGTCTAAATCAAAATTGAGCAAATCATCTTCAAAAGTATCTGGAGCATTCTTTTCAAATGTATCTGGTGCATTCTTCTTCTGTGGCTCTTCCAAGCTCTCTTCCTGCAAATAGAGCGCCTCGTCAATATTAACCGCGTTACTGTTCAAGGAAGCGAGAAGAGATGTTGCCCGAACTGGATCTTGCAATAACTGGTAAACAATGTTCCCAATCAATGCTTCAGAATAAGAGTGCCTCAGCCAGTTTCGCTGCTCTTTGTTCAATTGCTTAGGAAGCGGGATGGATACCGTTTCTCTTTCCTTTGATAATGAATGGCTTACCCCATCAAGCACAAACTCTGCAATTTTACTTGAAAAATTTCTTTTCTCCGTCTCTTTTAATTTTTGCAATTGTTTTATTATATGATCAGGTGTATCAGACGGTAGGCGAAATGTGATCGCCTGCCCTCTCTGAATTCCTTTATTTTTCACGGAATCACCCTATTTAATTTTTTACTGGTTTTTTATTGTCTTCTTTTCCTTTTGCTTTGGCATTTTTTTGTTTGTCAAATGCCGAAATTAATTTGTAGTAAGCATTTGCCATCATCCATATGCTTTCTTTTTCATCTTCAAAAAAAGCGATATTGTATCCATCCAAATTATTATTTAATGTTTTTAAATATTCCTTGAGCACCATTGACCCACCGCCTACAAAATAGCAGATTTCAGTTTGCGAGTTTTTTTGCCAAGTGTTTCGCAGGTGGCGGTATTGCTTTTTAGCCAATTCAAGCAAAATGCGGTCAACAATATCATGGACACTTGTCCGGCTGCCTTTTACCATGATATGATTTCTATCATTTTTTCTTGTAATAATCTCAACAATATCCCGTCGGCTATCCAATTCGATGCCATGTTTTGATCTAATTTCTTCTCGAATTTCCTCAAGCGATTCGGCTACCCCGAGGTTAAATCCTTGAGCTTTGTCATCATCCACATTACGATTTTTAATAACAGCGACATCTGTTGATAATCCGCCAATATCCTGAATAATGATGCGTTTGTCTACTAAATCCCGATTAATAATATTTAAGTTATTATCCATCACTAAGTTGATATACGCTGCGAATCCTTCCGGATACACTTTCACTTCATCAAATTTAATATTTACTTTTAAACCTTGGTATTTAGGCGTGACCAAAAACTCAACCTGATGAACAGAGCTTAGAAGCCGCGAGCGATAGCCTACATCTTTCCCTTCCTTCACTTCTCTGAGCGGCAAGCCTGTTCCAAGCAAATAGCTCGCATCGACGACCTGATTTGTTTTCTTAAAAATGTCCGCGTTTTCTTCCCTCACAGCATCAAGTGCCAATGTAGCAAACAGCATAACTAATGTTTGGTCTTCCTCAGATTTGCTGCTTCCAGGATCAAGCTCTGTTGCATTTCCGCTTTTTGTTGCCAAATTTCCCACTCTGTAAATGGCGTTATTATCCATTAATGCCGGGGAATGAACCCTTATATGTATGCCATCCAGCGGGTCCTTTTCATTCAATTCCTCTATTCCTATAACAGGGCGATCCTCAGTGTCTCGTGCGATCACATTTGGAAGATTTAATTCATAATCTAGCTTCCCAAATAATGCCTTCACAGAATCATTACCTACATCTACAGCAGCAATTCTACTATTTGTCATCAAATCAACCTTTCACAAAAAAATTGATGGCTTTATCCAACCTTTGCCATTCTATTTTAGAATATACTAGACTTTAAGATTCGGCAATCGTCTAAAAGTTGTATTCATATTTGTACACTTGTATACATTTTCGTTTACAACAGAAACAATTTGTAAACACGTTGCTGCTTCTCAATGTATACGTGTTTGTTTACAAGTTTACCTTTATGTACACATTAAGATTACATTTTGTTTACATGTACACGTCTTTGTAAACATATTATAATAGCCAAGCAAAAATGTTCCTGCTTGGCTATGAAAACTATTCAAATTTTCTTTATCCCGCATTAATTGCCGGTAAAAAACCCCAATAGTTGGAAGTTTCATTTTATCTCGAGGCAATCGGAATATGCTTGAAGCTTTCCACGTCAAATAAGCCTAAGTCTGTTATTTTTAATTTTGGGATGACCGGAAGTGCAAGGAATGACAGCGTAGAAAAAGGGTTAAACTTGCCCATAAAGCCAATATGAAGTAATGCTTTATTTAAAGACCCAAGGCTAGAATTTACGGTCATATAACCTAAGTCTGACATCAAGCCGGAAAGGGGCAAAGGCAAAGAAGCAAGTACTTCGCCGTCCTTTAACACGGCCTGCCCTCCTCCCAATTCACCTATCACACGAATTGCTTTAAGCATGTCGTCATCGTTCGTTCCCGCAACGACAATATTATGAGAATCGTGCGCAACGGTAGAGACAATTGCTCCGCTTTTAAGCCCTAAACCTTTGACAATCCCGAGCCCAATATTGCCAGTCATTTTATGCCTTTCTACAACAGCGATTTTTAGCAAATCTTTTTCTATTGATGGTTGAAATTGCCCATTTTTTACGGCGATATTTTCAACGAGATGGTTCGTTATAATGCTGTTTGGAATCACTTCGATAATATTTGCATGTTGCCGTTCATTTAAACAAATGCAAAGATCATCTTTCCTTACCGGTTTGTACGTGACACTATTCGTTACCGGTTCAGGAGGAACGATCGATGGTTCTTTGAATGGAAGACATTCGCCATTTTTTGCAACGAGCGTTCCCGCTTTATACACTTCTGAAACGGAAACGGACTCGAGATTATCAAGAAAAAGAAAATTTGCTTCATATCCCGGTGCAATCGCACCTTTTTTGCAAAGACCAAAACATTCAGCCGCATTTAGCGTTGCGATTTGAATAGCCAAAAGTGGATCGGTGCCCTTTTTAATCGCTTTTCGAACGTTATGGTCTATGCTTCCTTCTGCAATTAATTCATCTAAATGTTTGTCGTCCGTGACAAATAGGAATCTCCTTGCGTTCTTTTCATTGACCACTTGAATTAATTCGTCCAAATCTTTAGAAGCTGTTCCTTCTCGTATCATGACATACATTCCACGTTGAATTCGCTCAAGAGCTTCTTTGGCAGTTACACATTCATGATCCGTTCGAATTCCGGCTGTTAAATACACGTTCAGCTCTTCGGCATGAAGCCCTGCAGCATGTCCGTCAATCAGCTTCCCTTTTTTAGACGCATCACTAATTTTATGTAACATGCCTTCCTCCCCGTGGAAAACAGCAGGAAAATTCATAACTTCTCCTAAACCTAAAACCCTCTCATGGGAATAAAAAGGGTTAAGTTGTTCTGCATTTAATTCTGCTCCTGTGTTTTCAAAAGGAGTTGCTGGCACACAAGATGGCATCATCATATACACATCAAGTGGAAGGCCCTCAGAAGATTCAAGCATAAAACGAATCCCGTCTGTCCCAGAAACATTCGCAATTTCATGCGGATCAGCAATAATCGTCGTTATCCCATGAGGAAGAACCACTTTCGCATATTCCGACGGTTTGACCATTGATGATTCAATATGAATATGGCCATCAATGAAACTGGGACATACGAAATTTCCATTTGCATCAATCACTTGCTTTCCCTCATAATCGCCAAGCCCCACAAACTCTCCGTCCTGAATGGCAACGTCCGTTTCAATGATTTCCAAGTTAAATACATCAATGATTTTTCCGTTTTTTATAACAAGATCTGCAGGAATCCTTTTTGAAGCTGCTGCAATTCTTTTCTTTAACTTATTCATGTTCGTATTCATGGAATAAACCTCTTTTCACAATGCAATTCATTACTTTTTATCATAACCTTACGCAGACACCCAAGCAAACGATCGCAGACATAAAAAAACCTTGACAGACAATTGCCTAATCAAGGTCGAATCATGGAAAAGTTTGTTCATTTTAGTCTAAAGCATTAGCGATATCATCGTATTGTGAAATTTTTTGAAAGGATTCATATAACTCATTCTTAAAAATGAGAGCGATTTCCGCCTCCTCAAATACCTCTCCCCATCGAAATAAGATGTCGCCTTCAGGACAGTACTCATTAATTAAATACTCATAATCCAGCTCCAGTAATTCATATCCGATCGCTTCATTTAATCTAGCTCGAATCAAGTCCTCATCTAATATGTTTTCTTTTTTGCTGGCAAAAATCGTATGCCGATGCGGCGCTTTTGATATAATATCTAAAGCTAATGGAATGTCCTCCCGCTCGACCATTGCGATACTAGAATAACATAGTTTATCTTGAATCGTTATTTCAATTTCCGGGCCTTTTGTGAAGGAATCGATAGCAAACTCGGACTCTAGCTTTTTCCAAACCTTTTTGTACTTTTCGATTCGGGAATTTTTATCGGACACTTCAACGTTCGCAAGTAAGTAAAGCTTATAATCCGTAAAATTTTCCGTTTTAAATACCTTATTTATCGTTCTTGCGCAAACTTCTATAAAGTTTGAACGTTCTTCAGGGGTAAACATCTCAGCACCGTTTAGGCTATACACACTAAATTTCTCGGATTTTCCCTTAAACCATGTAAAATAATTTTCGATATCTTTTTCCGCCTCATGCCATATTCTCATTTTTCATCCTCATTTGCTTTCTTATTTTTTCTTGGATCGTCATAATGATTTCCATGGATGTCGTTCATGTGAGAACCCCTATTTTGGCTCGGATCGTCCGGATAACGGTGCCCACCCGCGTGATTATGGATTACCTTGCCACATGCTTTCCGCCTTTCACAAGAGGGCCCCCAATGATAGCTGCTGTCGACACGCCTCTTCCCCATCCAGTTGACTATTACCGTATTTAGTTTGATCCGATTTTAGGTTGTTTACCAAACGAGAGAGTCTTGTTACATACGTTCCATAGCGATTATACAGAGATTGCACGGCATCAATTTCATTATCTATACCTCACCTACGTTCGATTAAACTAGAAAGCATTTTCTTCTCCCGTTCCAAATTTATCCATTTCTTTAAGTGTAAAAAACTTCTTATACATAGAAAATCCAACGTTAGAAGGGTTTATCGACAGTATTTTTATATTTGAATAGTCATGCCTTGACTAATTATAACAAAAATATTTATAATAACATCATTGTTCATAGAAAAGGAGCCGACGGCTATGGATCATCGTTCATTACTTCTTCTAGGCCTGCTTATGACCCAAAGTCAGCATGGTTATCAAATCCACGACTTTGTCGAAAAAAACCTTAAATTTATTACAAACATGAAAAAAGCGACGGCTTATGCCTTGCTTGATAAATTGAGCAAAGAAAAATTTATCGACGTTTCTGTTGAATATGACGGGAACCGACCGCCACGAAAGGTATATACAATTAACGATCAAGGTATTCAGCTTTTTAATAAATTATTGCTGCAAAACCTTTCCACTTCCGAAACGGTTTTTTACGAAGGTGATATTGGCTTAATGTTCCTTGATCATTTATCTACAGAAAAAGCAATTGAGTCCTTGCGAAAAAGACTGCAAGAACTCCAAGAAAAATACAGCTACTTTCAGCAAGCGCCCATACATAATAAAAATAGCGGCGTAAATATTGCGTTTAAGCATAAGAAAAAAATGCTGGAAGCCGAAATAAACTTTTTATTAGAAACGATTCAACTGTTAGAAGAGAAAAAAACAAGCTAAAGTGCGTGTTCAAAAAGGAGGACAACGAGAGGCAAGAAGGTCGAGGAAGCGTAGCTCTGAGCACCGCAGCGTATGTTTATAGGATACGTGAGGAGCGGAAGAGCAAGCTGACGAAGAGATTCGCAGCCTATCGTGCCCGGACTTTTTGAACAACCTCTTAAAGAAAGAAATTCTTTTTTATCTGGGATTGGAGTGAATTTCATTTTGAATACAAAAAAAGCGTTGCCAGTCTTATTTGCTGTCATGTTTCTCGTCATGGTTGGTTTTGGGATTATTATACCCGTGCTCCCTTTCTATGCGGAAAAAATGGGTGCTTCACCTACAGAGCTCGGTTTGCTAATGGCTGTCTACTCATTAATGCAATTGCTATTTGCTCCAATGTGGGGACGTATTTCCGATCGAATTGGGCGGAAACCAGTATTGATGATTGGGATTTTTGGACTTGCCATTTCCTTTTTCTTAATGGCGATCTCATCACAGCTCTGGATGCTTTTTGCCGCAAGAATCATCGGTGGACTTCTATCTTCAGCGAATATGCCTACCGTCATGGCGTATGTCGCGGATATTACTTCTGATGAAGACCGGGGAAAAGGAATGGGAATTATCGGGGCTTCAGTCGGCCTCGGCTTTATCTTAGGGCCGGCGATTGGGGGCATTTTTTCAAAAACTAGCTTAAGCATGCCTTTTTTGATTGCTGGATTTTCTTCACTGTTAACGTTTATTCTCGTCATGCTTATTCTAAAAGAATCACTTTCACCTGAACATCGAGGGGAACGTACAACGAAAAGGGTACCGATACGCCAAACATTAAGCGGCCCTATTTCAATTTTATATTTTCTCCAGCTGTTTATTTCGTTATCATTGGCGGGATTGGAAGCAACTTTTGCATATTTTGCCGCAGCAAAAGCGGGCTTAGGAACGATAGAGCTCGGTTATCTGTTTATGATTATGGGATTAGCGGGCGCGATTGTTCAAGGTGGTTTAGTTGGGATACTTACGAAGAAATTCGGGGACGGATTCGTTATTCAAATTGGTATTGTTGTCTCCGCAATCGGCTTCGGTCTTATACTGCTCGTAGACAACTTTACAACCGCTGCTGTCTTCTTAACGATATTCGGAATTGGCAATGGTGTGATTCGACCTAGTGTTTCCGCACTTTTAACAAAAACATCAAAAACGGGTTACGGAAGCACAACCGGCCTATTATCATCCGTTGATTCTCTCGGAAGAATTATCGGCCCACCGCTCGGAGGTTGGCTTTTTTCCCTCGCGGTCGGCATGCCTTATATTTCAGGAATGATATTATCAGTGATCGCCTTTTTCCTCTATCAAGTTTATAAATCAATGTCAAAAAAAACCGAGCCAGCTTCTTCATAACATTGCAAATAAGGCGTTTCGGAACAAAGGGCGCTTTAACAAAAGCTGCCCTTAGAATATTCCCCGGGAAATGTCGATTCTTGTCTTCTATCTATTTTAAAACTCTAAAATAGACTACACATCTTTTGAATGCTTATCGATCTAGTACCTCTCATATCTCTTAAATCTTTCCGTGAAAGTGTATATAAGCCGTACAAACACGTTTTATTTTTTTATTTATAGGGAATAGTAATGATTGAATTTAACTAAGGGAGGTTCTTAAAAATGGCATTAGTTCCATATGATCCATTTCGTCAATTGTCAAATATCGGGAAGGATTTTGATAACTTTTTTTCAAATTTCCCATCGTTGTTTAGGGATGATTCGCAATGGGGCGGAGTAAGGGTAGATGTTCATGAAACAGATACTGAAGTTGTAGCGACGTGTGATATCCCTGGACTAGAGAAGAAAGAGGATGTCAATATTCATATCGAAAACAATATGTTAAATATAAGTGGCTCCATTAATCGAACCAATGAAGTGAAAGACGAGAACATGCACCGGAAAGAGCGCTTTTTTGGACGTTTTCACCGTTCTATCCCACTTCCTAGCCCTGTGTCCCAGGAAGGTGTTAAAGCGACTTATCGAAATGGCGTTCTCGAGGTCAGAATGCCGAAAGAGAAAGAAGGCAACCAAAAGACCATTGATGTCGAATTTCATTAAGAAGAGAAAGCTTTCCAGCCTTTGCCTGGAAAGCTTTCTTAATTCCTATAAAATCGGCGACAACAAACGGGAAATGGCCTCTTTAAACTTAATAACAGCCGATCGCTCACGATATCGTTTTAAAGTAAGTTCAGAGCATAATTCACTGTCCTGAAGGAATAAATCCCTTAGTTTCCTTGCTACATCCTCATCATATACGATCGCATTCACTTCGAAATTTAATTCAAAACTGCGCGTATCAATATTTGCTGTGCCAACCGAAGCTACTTCATCGTCAACGACGATTGTTTTTGCGTGCATAAACCCATTTTCGTAGATTAAAACTTTTGCGCCATATGAAATAAGCTCCCCGACATGTGACCATGTCGCCCAATAAACAAATGGATGGTCAGGCTTATTCGGTATCATGATTCGGACATCCACCCCTGACAGCAACGCAATTTTACATGCATCCATAAAGCTTTGATCAGGTATAAAATAAGGCGTTTGAATATAGACGCTTTTCTGGGCAGACATGATTAGCTTAATATACATATTTTTTATATACTCGGTTTCGGAATTCGGCCCGCTATCCACAATTTGAACGGGGCTTTTCCCAGGACGTGGTTTCATTTGATAGACAAATTGTTCAAGATCAATGTGCTTTTGATGTGTTGCCTGTTTCCAGTCTAAAATAAACCTTCCTTGTATATATGCCACTGCTTCGCCGATGATTCGAAAATGGGTGTCGCGCCAATACCCAAATTTCTTCACTTTTCCAAGATATTCATTCCCAATGTTAAAACCGCCGATATAACCGATGTGTCCGTCGATGATGCAAAGCTTTCGGTGATTTCGATGATTAAGCCTAGGATTAATAAATTTAAGAAAAGACGGAAAGAATACTTCCACTTCCCCGCCATATGCAATCAACTCTTTAAAAAAAGCGCGGCTCATCTTTCTCGAGCCAATTTCATCATACAGCACACGTACTTTTACACCTTCCTTCGCTTTTAGAGTAAGCAGATCCCGCAATTTTTTCCCTAAGTCGTCCCGCTGGATAATATAATATTGAAGATTAATTTCGGATTGGGCAGCCTTTATATCACGGAATAATGCTTTGAATTTTTCATGGCCGTCACTAAAAATTTCGATGTCATTGTTAGTTGTAATCAATGAGGTCGATGATTTTAAATTCATCAAAATTAAATCCGTATGCTTTTTTAACAAACTGTTATGTTCAAATACATGAAGTTCTTTAATTTTCTTAATTTGTCCATCGACAGCGGATTTAAAATAATTTCTTTCTTCAGCCGATAGTTTGTAAAAATTCTTCTGTTTTAATTGCCTGCCAAAAAATAAATAAACGATAAAGCCAAGGATTGGTACAAATAGTAAAACAACGAGCCATGCCCACGTAGCGCGAGCATCCCTTCTTTCAAAAAAGACAACGATTCCAGCAAGCGTCATATTTACAATTGTGACGATTGGTACGAGTAATGATAGAAAATGACTAATCTCCAAGACATGTCACACTACCTTTATATTCAATAGTCAACTTTTAAAAGATTATATCATAGTTTGTACTCACAAATAGAAGCTGTCGGGGTTTTCCCGACAGCTTCTATTTCTCGTCTTCTTTCGGATCATAGTCAACCTTCATTTCGATATGTTGGCGATTGCTGATGTTTCAACGTATTTTCCGAATACCTTTTCACCATTTTTGTCATAAACCTTCATTGCTTTCCATTGTGAGCCAGAACCAAGATAAAACTTTAAAAAAGCCCATCTAAAACCGAAAAGGAACTTAGGGGCCCTTTTTGAAAGTTTATAACACTGATTCCAGTTCATCAACATGCCTAACGTGCTTGTCATTCAACAAAACGAACAAAAGCGACAGCAATACAAACGACCCGCCGACAAGGAATGGAACGTGCGGGTTAAACACTTCTGCAAGCTTTGCCGCCATAAAAGGTGAAATCGCCGCTCCAATAAAACGGAGAAAGCTATATGCTGCAGAAGCTGTCGACCGTTCAACAGGCGCGGCGTCCATCACTGCAGTTGTAATCAATGTATTGTTATTCCCTAAAATGGCCCCGGCAAAAATAACTGCGCAAATGACAACCCATTGTAATGACGTAAAGATCCCCATAACAACAAGGTCAAGAACAAATAGGGACAACATGATGCGCATCGACTTAATTGTGCCAAATCGTTGCTGAAGCTTTGGAGCCATGAAAACAGAAGTAATCGCAAGAAGGATACCCCAGCCTAAAAATACATACCCCAAACCTTTTGCATCCAATCCTAAAACAAATGGGGCATAAGCCATGATTGTAAAAAATCCAACATTATATAATGCAGCAACAAGCCCTAAAACGAGCAATGAGCGATGTTTCATCGCACGAAACGGATCCAATAAGGACGTTTTCTGTTTGGCAGTAGATGTTGTTTCTAAATTGTTGTCTTTTGCTTTCGGCATTAACGTTATTAGGATGATAAAAACAAAGAGCATCAACGTTGAGACGCCAAAAAATGGGCCTCTCCAAGAAATGGAACCTAACGTTCCGCCAAGTAATGGACCAATCGAAATTCCGAGCCCAACAGCTGCTTCATATAAAATAATCGCCTTAGCTGTTCCGCTTTTTGACAGAGACACAATCGCCGCAAGGGCCGTTGCAACAAAAAGTGCATTGCCGAGACCCCATCCGCCTCTAAGTCCGACAAGCGTCCAAATATTGTTTGCAAATCCCCCTGTTACTGAAACAGCGGCAATGATCCCAACGCCCAAAAGCAATGTCCACTTATGTCCAAGCCTTGTTGAAATCACCCCGGTAATCAACATCGCAAAAGCCATAACAGCATTATAACTCGTAAATAGTAACGTAACCTGACTAGGTGATGCATTTAATTTATTAGCAATCTCTGGAAGAATCGGGTTTACGAGTCCAATTCCCATGAAAGCAATCACACTCGCGAAAAAAATTGCCCATACAGAAAGCGGCTGGTTGAATAAACTTGCTTTCTTTTCCTTTTTTTCTTTCAACGCTTTCGTTGGCGTCGAGACAATCGACTGTGATGGCATGTTTACATCTCCCTTAAATTTTAAAAAACTAATTGCTTTATACAACTATATAATTGTATAATACAATCATGTTTGTGTCAATATCAATGCTTTGAAAATGAAATTGACAAATGCTTGCAATCGGTTATTATTGTTCAATTAGAAGGACAATATGGAGGTGGAAAAAAATGAGTAATGATTTAATCGAGAACATCGAATTGGAGATGGCGTTTCTATCCCGCCGGATTGCGTTAGTTGGAAATAAAATTGAATGGAATCTTGATCGTTCGGCATACCTGTTGCTGCATTATTTACATGTAAAAGGCCCACTTGGCGTAAAAGGGCTGGCAAATGAGCTGCAATTGGATATTTCGACTGTAAGCAGACAAGCCTCCGCTCTTGGTAAAAAAGGCTATGTCGATAAAATACCAGACCCATCAGATCGCAGAGCCTATTTTTACCAAATTACTGAATTAGGCATGAAGCAATTAAGCGATTATAAGCAAGCGAGGTTTAACAAGTTTACGAAGCTGCTGGACGGATGGTCAGATGAAGAACGCATCGTCTTTGGACAGTTGTTAAAGAAATTTAATCAAGCAATAAGGGAAAAGTTGTAAGTCCACATCCCGAGTTTGCCCGAGAAGGGATTGGAGCTAAACAATCTATGTAAAAGTCAACAATCCCGTGGCAAAAAAGGGGGAGGCTGAAAACAAATAATGCTTAATCGCTCGATAGCATCTCTTTTAGTGAAGCTTCATACACATCATAATCATTTTGGGAAAACAATGTCATAACAACTTCACCGAATGGCTGGATCTTTAAAAAGTCTGTAATGGTTGTTAGCGCTACCTTAGAGGCCAAATCAACCGGAAACCTGTAAACGCCTGTTGAAATGGAAGGGAAAGAGATGCTTTGAATCCCTTTCTCTTTGGCTAATTGCAAGGAATTGTTATAGCAGTTGGATAAAAGCTTTTCCTCGTTGTTTGTATTTCCCTTCCAAACAGGCCCGACCGTGTGGATCACATACTTGGCAGGCAAACGGTACCCTTTCGTTATGACCGCTTCGCCGGTCGGCAATTCTTTACCTTGAAGCACGTTTTTTCGGATTTCTTTACATGCTTCGAGCAATTCCTTGCCAGCCGCACGATGAATAGCGCCGTCAACTCCCCCGCCCCCTAACAGCGTACCATTCGCGGCGTTCACAATCGCCTCTGTTTCTTGTTTCGTAATATCACCTATCATCAGCTTAAGCGTGTTGCCTTTGATTTCAACTTTCATGCTATCCCAACCTTCGCTTTTTCAATACGAGTTGTACAACATGGGCCAATCCGGTATGGCGGCTTCCTTCTTCACGGATTTGCTCACCATAGAAAAAATGAAGAACATGATGCCTTTTGCACCATTCGAGAATATTTTTCGGATCATACAGCATATCACGATCGTCCGGGCCGCCCGTCTTGTAATTCAATTGTTCTTTCGAATACACTTCCATTAGAATGATGCCGCCGGGCTTCACTGCTTTTAGCAATTTTTCAAACACGTTCTTCTGATCTTTTTCCCGAAAATGTCCGAAAATCATAATTGCCGCATCAAACTCATTTGCCTCCACTTCATCCCGGATTAAATCGACTTTTTTTGTCATGACAGAGACACCGTGTTTCTCCGCCAACTTTTCCGTCTTCTTCGAGCCGCTTTCCGCGAGATCATAAGCCGTCACGTCAAATCCTTCTCTCGCCAAAAATACCGCATTGCGCCCTTCCCCTTCCGCAAACGCGACGACCTTGTTACAGCCCCTCAAGCGCTCAATCTGCTCGACAACCAATGGATTCGGCTCTTCACCATAAATATATTCTTCAGTGTCAAACCGATCATGCCAGCTAAATTTCATTTTTTTCTACTCCTTTTTTCTTTACATCTTAGCAAAAAAATCAAAAAAGCGCCTTCTAAGACGCTAAGAAAACAGGCTTAGCTCTTTGGGCGCCTGGATTGTATCTTTATTTGATGAACCTTATAACAAATGGAATTCTATACCTTTCGCCTTGATATGATTTCACCGCTGCAATAATTGTAAATATGAGCACCATAAGCCCTAAAACACTGAGCAGCACAACACCGATTAATATGATTACTAAGATTCCACTAATCACGGAATAAATAAAATACGAGATTAGAAAATTGAAATATTCCTTGCCGTGATAATCAACAAACTCGGAATCTTCCCTTTTGAGCAGCCAAATAATCAAAGGAGCCACGATGGGAAAAAACAAACTGAGCAAATAAAGCAACATCGATAAGAGCCGCTCATCATCATTTGGAACATTGTTCACCGTTTGCATGTCTTTCATCTCCTTTCTCTATATCCTCTATTTAAGCAGTATTGTTGTCCTTTGTTAAGGAGTTTATATGATAAAACGCATAATAAATGGAAATCTGTATCGTTCCCCCTGAAATGAGCGGATCGCCGCAATAATTGTAAACACTACAACCATAATTCCCAAAATAGAAAGCAACACACTACCAACGAAAATGGCTGCTAAAAGTCCACAAATAATCGAATAAACAAAATAAGAGATAAGAAAATTAAAATATTCTTTGCCATGATAATCAATAAAACCAGATTCATTTCTTTTAAGTAACCAAATCACTAAAGGCCCCAAAATAGGAAAAATTAAGCTAAGCAAATAAATCAGCATGGAAAAAAACCGCTCATCATATGATGGCATGCAATCATCCCCCCCTTACATATATTTCATTCTGTTATTACAGAATATATATTTTCGGGAATAAAATGCATGCTACCGAAATTTACAAGCCCCTTCAAACAGATGGCTATTTTTTCCGCTACTTTAAATCCTTTTCTTCACCAATCAACTCTGAATGCTTTCTTCTTTAATTTCATTATCTTTCACTACATTTTTCTTATAGATCGGACAAATAATACTCAAGGGATGCTTCAAAACTGGTTTGCATTCAGGAAATAAATCGACTGCCAAAACCATCGGGTAAAGGATGGGAAGGTTATTTTGAAGGAGACATACAACTATGGAACATAAAAAACAAAGCAGGCAAAACTCAGACAAAGCCATTGCTTTTAAGGACATTGACCCTAGGAAAATGAATGGGCCAAAGGATCCAACATTCAGTAAGAAGAATAAGACCTTAAAGAAATTAAAAGACCAAGTCATTGTCATTACAGGGGCATCAAGTGGAATCGGCCTCGTAACAGCAAGAATGGCCGCTTCAAAAGGAGCAAAAGTTGTTGCAGCAGCAAGAAACGAAGACGCACTAAAGGAGTTGGTTGAAGAATTAAGAGGAAAAGGTTATCATGCAACATGGGTAAAGGCAGATGTAGGACGCGAAGAAGATGTAAACAACATTGCCGAAACGGCTATAAAAGAGTTTGGGCGTTTTGACACTTGGGTGAACAACGCGGGCGTATCCATCTTCGGGCACGCGATGGATGTAACAAATGAAGATATAAAGCGTATGTTTGAGACGAATTTTTGGGGTGTCGTATACGGAACCAAGGCCGCTGTAAATCATTTTAAAGATCGAGATGTTCCAGGTGCCCTCATCAATGTTGGGAGTTTATTCGGAGATCGAGGCACCGTCATTCAATCCACTTATGCCGCTGCCAAATTTGCTGTACATGGATGGACGGAAAGCATCAGAATGGAATTGGAAAAGGAGAAAGTGCCCGTTTCGGTTACACTTATTCATCCCGGCAGAATTGATACGCCTTACAACGAACATGCAAGGAGTTATTTAGAAAAGCAACCCGCACATCGAGGAATGCTTTATCCTCCCAAGGCAGTAGCCGAAGCCATACTCTTTGCTGCAGAAAATCCGAAAAGGGACATGTATATCGGATCGCAGGCAAAAGCGTTAAAAGTTTTTGGCACCTTCTTACCGCGGCTAACTGACAAACTAATGGAAGTCGTCATGTACCCTACCCAACAAGCCAACAGGCCTTCAAAACCACGTGAAGAAAGTGCTTTATACCACGCAGGCTATGGCTTGCATGAAAGAGGAACAAATATAGGTTGGAAGCGTTCCTGCAGTCTGTACGTGAAAGCCACCAAACATCCGATCCTTTCCACAATCGCAGTCGCTAGTATAGGCGCAACCCTTTGGGCTGCCGCGAAACGGAAAAGTTAAATTCGGAATTGGATGCCTAAACTAAACAAGCTGAAATGCTTTTAAGGTGTTTTCGTCCGTAAAACCCTCACTTCGGGAATAAAAAATTCCTAAGTGAGGGACAGCGGACACTAATAAGATATCTGTTCAATCCTCTTTTTCCGGCACTTCGCAGCTTCCATCCGCACAAAAGGCGCCATTTGAACCATCTGAAGAAAGGGTTTGGAATTGAGGCTTCGCATGTTCCTCTTCCCACACCTTTTGAAGTGCACCAATAAATGTATCCAATGGCTGTGCACCTGAAATGGCATACTTTTGGTTCACAATAAAGAAAGGAACGCCTGAAATCCCGTATTGTTGCGCCATTCTTTCATCAACTCGAACTTTATCAGCATACTCCACTTTATTATTTAGAACTTGTAATGCTTCCTGTCTGTCCAATCCAGTAGCTTCCGCGAGATCAGCAAGTGTGTCTAAATCACCGACATCTTTTCCATCAATAAAAACAGCAGAGAATAATTTTTCCGTCAACTCTTTTTCTTTTCCACGTTCTTTTGCAAGCTTTGCTAAACGATGTGCATCAAATGTATTCGTCGGCTTCATTTCGTCAAATTGGAATGTTAACCCCTCGTTAGCCGCTTGTTGAGCGATTTGAGCGGTGTTTTGCTTCGCTTGTTCAAGGCTCATTCCGTACTTTGCTGCAAGGGACTCATGAATGCTTTTTCCATTATACAACGGTGCATTCGCATCCAGCTCAAAGCTTTTAAATTCAATTTCGACTTCATCTTTATGCGGAAATAGATCCAAAGCCTTTTCCAATCTGCGCTTCCCGATATAGCAAAACGGACATACAAAATCCGACCAAACTTCAATCTTCATAGGAACACTTCTTTCGTTATGATTTTTATAAAGGTAAGGTTCAACAAGATTTACTTGCGAATCATTTTTCCTTCATTTTCTTTGTTTCCTGTTTAAATACTTCAGTACTTTTCCTAATATAGTCATTTATCGCATTGGATTCTTCTGGACTGTAACTAGATACAACTTTCTTCATTTCAATTCCAAATGATTGAAAAACTGGTCCTAACTCTAAATCCACTTTTTTAGAATTCGCTTTAATAATTACCTTCCTCCTATCATCTGTAGCCCTTTCTCTGTACACAAAGTCTTTTTTTTCGAGTCGGTCAACAACTGTTGTTACCATCCCTGTTGATAAGCCCGTTATTGAAGCGATCTCTCCAGCGGTCAACCCTTCTAATGGGATGATTCCTAAAACTTTGTAATCCGTTAAATTTAAACCAACTTTTTCAGCAACACTCTGATGGAACATGATTAAGGCCAAGCTAAATTCTTGCCCTAAATTAATTGGTTCATGTTCTTTTGGATGATTATTTTTAGTTGACAATTTAATTGCACCCCATTATTATATGATTATCTCTAATATAGAGATATTCAACTTTAGAGATATTTAATTATTAGATATAAAATAAATATAAACGAATAACCTAGGGAGTGACAATTATTCTAGAATATTCAGCCTTCTGCTGCCTACTAAAGAAGGTTTAAGTATACTTATTAATCTTTTCTTTATTCCTGTAAGTACATTTATCTTTTAAGTATTTCAAAAATAATCTAATCCTAAGGAAGATGATATTGTGGGAGTTTCTCATATTTTGCATCTTGGGAAAAGTGGGCTGGAAACACTGCTTTCCTCTATCATATTTTTCTATAGCCATTTCTCCCTGTTATTAGTAGCACTAATACCATCTTTCATTCGCGCATATCAAATGTGGAATCATCTCCAAACACCCATTTTATTCGAAGTCCTCGTTGAATTGACAAGAGTCATCTTGTTCATTTTAATGTTTTGCCTCATGTCTAAGAGTAACGTAAAAGGCCTTAAGCAACGGGAATTCTGGAATGGGCTGGGGCAATCGTGCGCACTTCATATGAAAAAAAACTGGCCATCAGTTTTTATCGCCCAAATTATTGTTTTCATCGTAATATTATATGGATTAGGAAACTTATTACTCAGCACAATTGTTACAGGGGCTTTAATTCCAATAACAGATATGTTAAATTTTAAATCTTTTGAACATACTGCGGCATATAATGCCTACTTATACTTTTTAAAAAATATGAGTGTTATTCCTTTAGCCCTGGTTTATACCCTCAAAATGTTTGGAGTCAGACCTAGCCACCTATAATGTTCCTGGCCTTTTTTAATTTTCCCAAAAGGTTAAATTTAAAACAAATTTATCACCTATTTACGCTCATATACTCTATACATTCTCTTTTGTTCTGCGAACAGATTGAGAATTACATTTCTACTCCAAAAGAAAAAGGAAGGACAAATTGCCAAAGTGGCAATTTACACTTCCTGTAACAAATGAGTTTTTCTTTCTGAATCTGTTTGTTTTTTATCCTCTAAGCCGAGCGCCTCTGCTGTTGAAGCATGAATTTCGCGCAAAAGCTCTGGGTTTTCCATTAGTTTCAAGCCATATGATGGAATCATTTCTTTGATTTTCGGTTCCCACGTTTTCATATGTTGCGGGAAGCATTTTTTAATTATTTCAAGCATCACGTGAACGGCAGTAGAAGCCCCTGGAGAAGCGCCCAGTAATGCAGCAATCGAGCCGTCAGCGGAAGTAATTACCTCCGTACCAAATTGAAGCGTTCCTTTGCCGCCTGTCTCCGTATCTTTAATCACTTGTACACGTTGGCCAGCCACAACTAAATCCCAATCCTCGCTTTTTGCGTTTGGAATAAACTCACGTAACTCCTCTATGCGCTGCTCTTTCGATAACATCACTTGCTGGATGAGATACTTCGTCAATGGCATCTCTTTTGCGCCTGCCGCCAACATCGTTAAGACATTGTTCGGTTTTACCGAATGGACTAAATCGAGCATTGAACCCGTTTTTAAAAATTTTGGTGAAAAGCCGGCGAATGGCCCAAAGAGCAACGTTTTTTTATTGTCGATATATCTTGTGTCAAGATGCGGCACAGACATCGGCGGAGCTCCAACTTTCGCTTTTCCGTATACTTTTGCATGATGCTGCTCGACAACCTCCGGATTTTTACACACCAAAAAGATTCCGCTTACTGGGAATCCACCAATATGTTTGCCTTCAGGAATGCCGGATTTTTGGAGTAAAGGCAAGCTTCCGCCTCCGCCTCCGATAAAGACGAACTTTGCCGTATGGCGCTCAACACGGCCGCTTTCGAGATTCTTTACTTTCACTTCCCACGAGCCATCGTCCGCACGTTTAATATCATCGACCCTATGATTGTAGTTAATCTCGATATTTTTCGTTTTTAAATGGTTAAACAGCATGCGGGTTAATGCACCAAAGTTAACATCCGTTCCAGAGTCGATTCTTGTTGCTGCAATCGGTTCATCCGAGGTGCGGCCTTGCATAATAAGCGGGATCCATTCCAACAATTTTTCCGGGTCATCGGAAAATTCCATCCCTTTGAAGAGAGGGTTGTTTGACATCGCTTCAAAGCGTTTCTTTAAAAACGTTACATTTTCTTCCCCTTGTACGAGACTCATATGAGGCAATGGCCTGATAAAGTCTTGTGGATTGCGAATTAGATTGTTGTTTACTAGATAAGACCAAAACTGCATAGATACCTGAAACTGTTCATTAATTTTTATCGCTTTGCTAATATCTACCGATCCGTCCGGTTTTTCGACAGTGTAGTTAAGCTCGCATAGTGCAGCATGCCCAGTTCCCGCGTTATTCCATTCATTCGAGCTTTCCTCTCCTGCTTCTGAGAGCTTCTCAAATACGGTGATGTTCCAGTCTGGCACTAATTCTTTCAAAAGTGTCCCCAACGTTGCACTCATGATACCTGCACCAATTAAAATAACGTCTGTTTCAGTCTTTTTGCTGCTCATTTTACCCATCCTTATACCTTAAGATTTGCAGAAAGGATGTTGGCGCTCCCGTCAGGCACCATAACCAGCCAAGATGGTACCTCGTCACACATCTTTTCTGAACCAGTAATAGATTTATATACATTGCTATTATACTACTATTTGACAGTTATGGGCTATTTAAAAACTGGTAAAAAAGTAAGAAATCCCACAAGATACTAGGAACCAAAAAACCAAGGCCTCTTCAAGCTTTGGTTTGCCATCACCGGTGGACGCACCCTTCGAGAATTCTTCGTTTTCCGTACATGGTTTATTTTTGATTAATGCTACTAAAACATCATTGTTTTCCTAGTACTTAAAGAACTTGGCTCATTCTTTAATTACCCGGAACTTTCCATTATGAAACTAAAAATATGTTGTTGCTTTATGATTGCAATCGGGGAGCTTATATCAGATACATATCATGAATATGAAGAATCTATTGTTCACTTAATGTATTTAAGCAGAAATTACAAATGGAACACCGATAGCAAAAGAGTATACTGGGCTTCGCTGAGTTGAAACAGATCAACTTTGTTTATTAAAATGGGGCCAGCCGATGTTCCGACAATTAAAGCATTGCTATAAAATGTTTTTATTTGCTTTCGACACTAAGTAAGACGGCATTTCCTCTTTTAACTTCCATATAAAATTCATCGGCTTATTTCCTGTGTGGCTAACGTATTCACAAGTTCCTAGAAAAACAAACGGAGAGGTAAGACCATGCTCCTTTTTATATTCACGTACAAAAAGTGCAATTTTATGGTTTTGTTTCCGATGGTGAATGTAGCGCTTTGCTGTTTCGCTTCCTTCAGCTACCCTGCTTTGCGTTTGCCAATGAAATAACCTTTCATTTATTGCATAATCATTATATAGTGTTGATGGAGAAAAGTCCTTTTCTGACTTGTTTAATGTTATGAAAAAGATATCTAAATCCTTTTCTTTGAAATACTTGACACCTTCCCTAAAAGATGGACTGCTTTCCTCATTAAAATAGCCTAGAGCTGCCATAACTTGTGCTGTTGAATATTTACTATGAACTTGCAATGGGCAAGGAAAAGAAAAATTATTTGCAATTTCTAACGTCTCAATCGTTTGATATAAATAGTGTAGTATTTGCAAGATTTCCTCTTTAAACTCATCATAAGCGATAATTGCTTTTATCCCCTCTTCAATCGATGAAAATCCTTCTTTTTTAGGATATGATTGATAAAATGTGTAATAGAGCATATTCAGCATGAGCTTCTCTTGATCATTCTCAGCCTCTTTACCTCCATCGATATACGCCATTAAAAATCGAAGCATTGTATACGAATTTAAATGAAACAGATTCGGCAAGCGGCTAGTTATAAACTTCTCATCTTTGCAACTAAAGTCCGCTTTTACCCCCGCTTCAACCAATAATCTACTGAAACTGCGATCCTTGCTCCGACCATAAAAATCATACAAAGATAAATGGTAAAATTTCAAAAAATTACTTAAGGTAAGCTCTTGTCCAGTGTCTTCTTGAAAACACTTTAATTTCGTAATTAGATTCGGACGGGTATTTGAGCTTGTCTTAATGTTTCGCAAAATATACTCTTTTGCTTGTTTTTCTAGTTGAATATAGCAACCCTTTGGAAGATGGAAGAAACCATTTTCCACATAATGCCGGACAGAATGTTTAGTTTTTCCGATTAACGCTTGAAATTTTTCTTCGAACGAATAATTTTTATGAGCTTGTCCTACAAAGTCTAAAACAGTTAGACATTCTTTTCCGTCTGAAAGTCGCAAACCCCTTCCCAATTGCTGTAAAAAGACAGTTAAACTTTCTGTTGGACGTAAAAATAAAACCGCGTTTACTTCAGGAATGTCAATGCCTTCATTGTACAAATCAACGACAAAAATAAATTTTATTTCTCCAGAAACGAGCCTATGTCTTGCTTCCTTTCTTAATTCATTGTCAATATTCCCATGTAAAGCAACTGAAGGTATACCCACAGTATTAAAAAAATGGGACATGTATTTTGCATGTTCAACAGAAACACAAAAGCCAATCCCTTTGGTCTCATCAAGATCAGCCACATACTTTTCAATACTTTTCACAATATGATTGCTTCTTACATCGTTATATGTATATACATTTTCCAGTTCTTTATGATCATAACCTTTCCTGCTCCATTTTAACCTCGACAAATCGACCGTGTCAGTGACACAAAAATATTGAAATGGGCTTAAGAACTTTTGATTAATTGCTTCTGGAAGTCGCATTTCAGCGGCAATCGTATAATCGAAGTACGTAAGAATACTTTTGCCGTCCATTCTTTCAGGCGTTGCGGTTAAGCCTAACAGAATCTTCGGCTTATAAAAGTTTAATAACTTTTGATATGATTCAGCCGCTGCATGATGGAATTCATCTACAATAATAAAATCGTAAAAATCGTTTGTTGTTTTCTCGTACAGCTTTTTACTATTAAAGCTTTGAATGCTGATGAACAAATGATCAATCGAACTCGGTGAGTGATTTCCAACGAGCAAATCACCAAAGTTGGCGTCTTTTAAAATTGCTCGAAACGTATCTCTACTTTGAATCAATATCTCTTCACGGTGTGCTACAAATAAGAGCTTTGACGAATGTTTGTGGTTTAATTTAAAGCGTTTATAATCAAAAGCAGAAATAACCGTTTTTCCTACACCAGTAGCTGCAACTATTAAATTATTCATCCGTCCATAAACTTCTCGTTCAACTTGAAGCTTTTCCAATATTTCTTTTTGATAGTAATGAGGACGGTAATCAAGAAAGTATTGAACTTCATTATTGTTCTGTTGTATATCTTTTGACAAAGCAACTTTAAGCAGCTGGCGATCCTGTTCTTTTTCACCACTAAATTTTTTAAATTCACGATCATTCCAATAGCTTACGAATGTTGCTTCACACTTTTTAAGAATATCGAAAGAGTCTTTTTCAGTTACTTTGACATTCCATTCCAGGCCAGACGTTAAAGCAGGATTTGATAAATTGGAAGATCCGATATATGCAGTACTAAAGCCTGTATCCCTTTTAAATAAATAAGCTTTGGCATGAAGACGCGTACGCTTCACTTCATATGAAATTTTTATTTCGGTATTTTCTAATTGGCTAAGCTCCAAAATCGCCTTATAGTCAGTCGCCTCCATATAAGATGTCGTGATTACTCTTAACTTTCCACCCCGTCCAGTAAATGTTCTTAATTCTTCGATAATACAGCGCAATCCGCTCCATTTAATAAAAGAGACAAGGAAATCTATTGAGTCTGCAGATAAAATTTCCCGTTTCAGCTCCTCCAACATGTTTGGTTCATAGTTGGATCCTGTAAATAAAGAGCTTTCGGAAATGGGTGTAACTGGCCGAGCGACTTCAGACTCTTTAACAATTTGAATCGTATTGAGCCGTGAATATAGGGAAGTGAGCACCTCCCCTTCTTCCGTAATTTTAAGCGAGTCAAATTCCTCATTATCAAGACTTTTGCTTAAAGTGGCAATGATTTCATTACACGTTTTTATCTGATTAACTAATGCGCTGTGATCATCCGTTTCATTATCCCGAACATACTTTAGCGCTCTTCTAGTAACAGCAGAAATATAAGAAGATAGAAACTTGCGTGCTTCCTCAACGTCCAAACTCTCTTTACCAATTTCATACATATCGTTCTCTAAATCTATTAATTCATTTTTTAATTTTTGATTAATAATTTGCTCGTAAATTCCTTGTTTTAACATGCTTCTTTCCTCGCATTTTATCTATTTCTTAGCACACTATACTTTTTTCATTTTACAGTAAATATGTGTGTTTAATCTTAATGATCCTTATGTAATAACACATAGTATTTAATAAAGCTTTCTCTAAGTACGTGAGCCATAATCCATAGTTCACGATTTGAAGTAACACTAAATTCATGATTTACTTTGTTAAGCGTTTGATTTGAATATTTTGAAGCCATACCAAATGTATTGGATAATATTGAATCTTTTTTTCTAATTTGTTTGCTATACGCTCCTATCATACAAGTAGTGTATGAGTTATGCACGATTTGCAAATAAAACTTATAAGTTTCAGATCGCCCATTTCTTAACTCTCTTAATAATAATTCCGGTATACCAATATCTTTTTCTATTTTGTACAAGTAATCTATGAGTTTCTCTGAATTTAAAAATTTTCTCCAAATATTCTTTTCCTTACTGAATATTATATAATAGCCGCTCTTTATTGAAAAATATCAGTTGTTCTTTGTGAATATTGGATACCTACTGGAAATCTAATAGGAAATAGTTTAAGTATAAAATACTTGATAACCCATCACAGTTTATAATTTTAAAAGGTTTACCCGCAACTGGGAAAACTTTATTACTCTATGATTTAGCCAAAGAATTTATTGATAAACATGATAAAGTTATAATTCATACTGGGGATTTAAATCGGGCCATTTGAAACTAAGACAACAGCACAAATGGACTATCATTCCAATTAAAGAAGTTATACAGATTGAACATATTAATCCTAAAGTTAATGGAGAAGAAATTCAAAAGATGAAGCTTAACAGAGGATTGAATGCACATGACGTTTTAGGACAAGAATTTGATAAAGTATTTGTCTTAGTTGGTTCCACTCATTATTCCAATGATCAAAATAGTATTGCTGTAAGAAATGCAAATTATTATGATCCAGAGCGAATGTTTTACCAATCTGTTACCCGTTACTCGTGCCAGAAAACAAATTATGTTGTGGAATGTCATTCATATCATTCTGAACATCCAGCAACTGCGTTAATTTCTCACAAATCATTCATTTTTCAACAAAATATGGAAAAGACCGCTGCCCTTGTAAACCTTAAAGGCCGAACGAATTCTGAAATGAAGCGGCCTTTAACTATACAAAGCATTGGTCCTTTCCATTAGATCCTTTAAAATATCCATTGCTTTTTTAATGCCCTCTTCTTTCCCTAAAAGGAATTGTGACTCTGCTGATGTAGCGGTTGCGATCTTTGCCAATGAATTTGCTTCTTCCTCAAACAATTTTAACAAAATGTTGAAATTGAGCTGGCCCAGCTCTCGTTCCATCGCAACATCCCGGGCTTCATATTGTTTTTCCTTAATAGATTCAGCAACAAGGTTTTCGATATCATCTTCCATGAAATGAGCTCCAGCTCTAAGTATCTCAACATATTCCTTACTTTCACTGGACACCGCCTTTAAAGGGTGTCCGAGGTGATTGATGATAAAGCGATGCAGGATTTCGTCATTTTCAATATGATCGTTATACAGAAGGGAATATTCGCCTTGGTACTGTTTTTTCTTTTTTATATATTTGCCTAGTATCGTATATTCCTTGCAATCCTCACAGTAGATAAGGTATTCTCTCATTTTTGTAGCCACCTTAAAAGTTTTTCAAAAAGGCTGCCCCGAGGGGAAGCCTTTTTGAAAGATTAGGCGTCAAAAGATGGAGCACCTGCTTTGTTATCTTTTTCCGGCAAATCCACTACCGTGGCTTCTGTTGTAAGAAACATAGCTGCTATGGAACCGGCGTTTTGAAGGGCGGATCGAGTAACCTTTGCCGGATCAATGATTCCAGCTTCCATCATGTTAACCCACTGTCCAGTTAGGGCGTCAAAACCTTCACCAACCGGTTTTTTCTTCAAGTCGGCCACAATTACAGACCCATCCAATCCGGCATTGTTTGCAATCGTACGGACAGGTTCCTCCAATGCACGATAAACGATTTGGACGCCTGTTTTTTCGTCACCTTCCGCTTCGATGCCTTCAAGTGCTTTTTGAATATCGATAAGTGCGGTTCCCCCACCTGAAACGATTCCTTCATCGACAGCAGCTTTTGTCGAGTTCAGCGCATCTTCGATCCGCAGTTTTTTCTCCTTCAGTTCGGTTTCTGTGGCTGCACCGACTTTTATAACGGCAACGCCCCCGCTCAGCTTGGCAAGGCGTTCCTCAAGTTTTTCCCGATCAAAGTCAGAGGTAGTTTCTTCGATCTGTTTTTTGATTTGTGAAATTCTGCTTTCGATTTCCTTCTTCTCACCGAGTCCGTCAACAATTGTTGTGGAATCTTTCGTGATTCTAACTCTTTTGGCGCGGCCTAGTTGTTCAATCGTTGTGGATTTTAATTCAAGGCCGACTTCTTCCGAAATGACCTCGCCACCGGTGACAATTCCGATATCTTGAAGCATTGCTTTTCTTCGGTCTCCGAAGCGGGGCGCTTTCACAGCTACACAATCCAGTGTACCTCTTAATTTATTGACAACCAATGTGGCCAATGCTTCTCCTTCAAGGTCTTCGGCAATGATGAGGAGCGACTTATTCGATTTCGCCACCTCCTCAACCAAAGGCAAAATCTCTTGGATATTGGAAATCTTCTTATCAGTAATTAAAATGTAAGGATCTTCAAGGACAGCTTCCATTTTGTCTTTATCACTGACAAAGTGTGGGGAAACATAGCCTTTGTCAAAAGCCATTCCTTCAACCACGTCAAGCTCCGTCTGGAAGCCTTTTGATTCTTCTACGGTGATAACACCGTCTTTCCCGACCTTCTCCATCGCATCGGCAATCAATTTGCCGACTTCCGGATCTCCTGCCGAGATGGCACCTACCTGTGCAATTGATTCTTTTGTCTCAACAGGTTGTGAAATCGACTCAAGTTCGCTCAATGCCACACGGACAGCCTTTTCGATCCCTTTTCGAATCATCATCGGATTGGCGCCGGCCGTAACATTTCTGAGCCCTTCATGTATCATCGCCTGTGCAAGTACGGTAGCCGTTGTCGTTCCGTCCCCGGCCACATCGTTTGTTTTGGTGGCTACCTCCTTGACGATTTGAGCACCAAGATTTTCAAATTGATCTTCTAACTCGATTTCTTTTGCAATCGTCACACCATCATTTGTAATTAACGGTGAACCATATTTTCTCTCCAACACGACATTACGTCCCTTTGGACCAAGTGTCTTTTTTACGGCATTGGCCAATTGATCGACGCCGCGAAGCATCGCTTGGCGTGATTCTTCACTAAAAAGGATTTGCTTAGCCATTTAAGACCATCTCCTTCTCAGCAGCCTGTTCGGCTTCCTCTAAAATAGCAAGGATGTCTTTTTCATCCAAAATTAAGTATTCTTCTTCTCCGATTTTCACTTCGGTTCCGGCATATTTGGAAAAAATTACAGTATCGTCTTTTTTGACTTGGAGAGGAATAATCTTCTTGTCCTGATACCGTCCTTTACCCACCGCAACAACTTTTCCTTTTGTCGGCTTTTCTTTCGATTGATCAGGTATAACGATACCACCTGCAGTCATCTCCTCCTCTTTTAATGGTTTAAGAACAACACGACTCCCAAGCGGTTTGATCATACCCAACTCAACTCAACCTCCCTATCAAAATTTGTTAGCACTCGACTTCGGTGAGTGCTATTTTCAATTAGTTATTTATCTTATTTTCGAGTTCCTTTCAAGTGGGAAAATAAGCTAAAAAATGTAAAATTTATTGGATTTTCCCATCATAATATCATTTTTTGCAGTTTTTTAAATAATTACTATCATTTTCACCCGTTTTCTTTGGAGAAGGGCTTGTTTTATTTCCTTTCCAAACTCTTTACTTTATAAAAATTTAATAGCCTTATGTCTGCAGCTAGCCTAGCTTATGTTCAGCAGCCAAGGTTCATTGCATAATCAGGGCGTGATTACGGCCATAAGAATGTATCACTTCTGTTATACTTTTTACCAGCGGTGATAAATCATAATGATCAAAACAATCAACTGTCAAAAGAATTAAAATCTGTATTCAGTGAGTTAGAGACTCTTACACATCTCCGAAACGGATCTCATATGATTTACTTATTAGCCACACAACCATTTTGCTTTCCCGATATATCGTCTTGTCGTGGCAGAATCGTTGTAACATTGATCAACATACACTAGGTGGAATCTTTTGGGCCTTTTAAAATGGCAATTTCCTTAGGTAATTTATTCATCTACTTCGTATTATTTCCTGGTTTATGACATTTTCATAGGATTATTATCATAACTTTCTTTCTATGTAATGTTGCTCATCAAATTAAAAAGATTTGTAATGCTATCGTCCTGTAATTCAGCTAAATGCCATGTTAGGGTACTATCAGAAGAATTTACAGGAGGTAGCACACAGCATGAGAAATTCTTTGAAATCATTTGCTGTAGCTTGTATAGCTACAATAGCTTTAGGTGTACAATCTAATATGGCGAAGACGATCACTCAATCTATCAATCTTAATAAAAGCCTTGGACTTGAACAACAACATTCTTTAACGATTATTGAGAATAAAGATGTAAAACAAGATTCTCTCATTGGCGAAATCTTACAACCACAGGGTTTATCAATCCAATTGGGAAAACCTGTGATAATAAATGCAACTGCAAAGGCAGTAGAGTTACTAGCACCTTCATCAGAATCAGAATCTGAAACTGAGACTGCTACTGATTCTATTGAGGCAGCAGATAAAATGGCTCAACCAACAGAACCAAAAGGGGAAACACCCGTTGCAAAGCATGAGACACCGGCGGTTTCTATCTCAGGAGAAGAAAAAGAATTATTAGCGAGATTAGTTGAAGCCGAAGCAAAAGGCGAGCCCTATGAAGGAAAAGTAGCTGTCGCAACCATCGTGTTAAATCGAGTTGAATCCCCTCAGTTTCCTAATACGGTGACAGAGGTAATAAATGAAGTAGTCGGGCATGCATATGCTTTTACACCTGTTCAAAATGGTGCAATTAACAATCCCGCATCGGCGGAATCAACCCAAGCAGTAGAAGAAGCTCTAAAAAGAGAAGATACATTAAATGATTCTATTTTTTTCTATAACCCGAAAATTGCAACAGATCAATGGATTCGTTCTCGTCAAATAGTAAAGAAAATCGGGAATCACGTATTTGCAATATAGATGGATGTTCATTAAAATGGCGGGCCAATCAGCTGTCATCTCTTCTTCTTATATGTCAAAAAGGCGGGAAGAATTTTCATTACTCGATGTTATAAAAGCTATTGAAGGTTTGATGCCCATTTTTGATTATTCTCAGCCATAATCCTGATTGTTTAATTCAGAAAGCAATCGAATCAGCTGAGGAAAAACTTTTGTAGGTTTAGTTTTAATTGCCAGAAACGCCATTAAAAATATGGATATCCCTTGCGCTTAACACACTTGAATATCCACATGTAGTGGTGGGTAGAGAATTTTATCGTTAAGGCCGTGAGTCAGCATAACAGGCAGCAATTCATCGTAGGATACCGACCTTGTAATACTACCTTCCCGAACGTATGGAGGAACAATGGTGTTATATCCCAATATGAAATACAAATCATTCACAGCTGGCTCCCTGTAAAAAAGCAGATTAACAAAATCCGTTAAGCATTCACACTATTAAGGGCATTATTGATATTAGTCCAGGAACGACGGCTTGGGATGCTGGTGTATAGTAATTTCCGCCCGATATACCGGAAGATGTACCTACACCCACTAAGTTAATCCCTGAAACATTTCTTTCTCCGTACACCTTAATATAATTTAATACTACTTTTCCTCCATAGAATCAGCCAACTAAGACATGTTTCTTTAGTTTTAAAAAGCGAATAATCGAATGGATGTCGTCTGCCCAATTTTGCTGGCTATGACATCCCTCTTTTGTTTTCCCAGAAAATCCGTGTTTGCGGAGATCCAAAGCAATAAGCCGAAATTTTTTCAACGAATCTGACTGAAACTGATGGTTCTACCATAGATGATTTTGTGAAGCCCCGTGAACAAATAGTATCAGTTCCCCTGAGGATTTCCGTTCTCTGCCACAAAAATTCTAGTGCCTGATCCACCATTTTTAAAATAAGATTTCATTTTTGAGCTCTCCGTAATAAAGATTCGTTTAACTATGAATCTTTATTAGCATATTGAATGAGCTGTCCGTCCGTTGTCCAGCTTATTTATTTTCCTTGCTTTAAAACCCTCAATTTATAAACCAATAAAAATGGTAAAAAACTCCTTCTTACGCTTTATAAAGGCCAAAATCCCCTTTTGGAATCGGCAAATTGTTTTATTTTTCGTTAAAATGTGACCGCCATTTGTCTGGTTGAAAGAAAAATTTAGGAAAAGAACTAAACTCGAAAATTAGGAATTCGTCAATAACCCCAATATTCAAGGTTATTAAAGGCTTAATCTGCAGAGCTTTTTTCATCCATTGTAAATATATTGGCGATGCATGGTAAATCCCTTGGAGAAGATGGTAAAATTTATTGGCTGTAATCAAATAACCTACTTACTATCCGTTTTAACCGCTTTAAAAAATAAAAGGCTACTCATAAGGAAGGAACTTACACTTTGAATAACCTATCGCTAATTGTGTTATTTTTTTTTAAACCTCCTTTACTTATGATACGGTTCACCGTATCAATCTAAAAGCAATGAAAAACATACTTTCTCACTTTATATTATTGTATTAGTTTTAATATCTAATATTTTTTATGCTTAACTTATAAAAATTCGGTTAAAATGTAAAACATACTTTAAAATTTTACTGAATAAGTATAAAATATAAATAAATAAGGTAAGGGGTGAAAACAATGTCCTTTATATCTCAAGAAAAAATTCTAAAAGTCTTATTAGGCTTTAACCCTTGGTGGAACAGCGGACAGATCCCTCGTGATTTTGAAAAACCAGTTAAACGCTTAGCATTTTACGAAGCCAAGAAGTATTTCTACCATTCTGAAATTAGACGTGAAGTCATTCTTTCTGGTCCCAGACGGGTAGGAAAGACAACGATTATGTATCAAATGATTAGTGATATTCTAAAAACTTCATCCTCTAAGCAAATATTATATGTATCTTTTGATCATCCAATGCTTAAGCTTTGTGATATTGGTGATATTCTTGAAGTATTTGAAAACAATATATCTCAGGGTTCAGAAGAGTTATTTTTATTTTTTGATGAAATTCAGTATGCTACTGATTGGGACACTTGGCTTAAAACCTTATATGATCAGCACCCTACTTATAAAATCATGGCTACTGGTTCTGCAAGCCCCGTACTTGCTACAAAAATGAGTGAAAGTGGGGTTGGTAGATGGACACAAATAAGGATACCAACACTTTCTTTTTATGAGTATATTGATTTAATTGGAGCAAATAAACCAGACTTACCGAAAAATATTAAACCAACTCAATTAGGAAATCTGGATGAAAAGACACTTACTACTATTATGATTTCCTTACAGCCTTTGCAAAAACATTTTCATCAATACCTATTAATTGGAGGATTTCCTGAAGTTGCAAAGACTCAAGATATCTCCTTTGCACAAAAAATTATCCGAGAAGATGTGGTAGATAAGGTAATTAAAAGAGACATCGTATCTTTATTCAATATAAGAAATGTCTCTGAGTTTGAGAAAATCTTTTTATACCTCTGCATCACCAGTGGGAATATTGTCGTAGCGGAAACGATCGCTAAAGAAATAGGTGTATCCAGACCAACAATCAGCAATTACTTAGAATTATTAGAGCATGCGAACTTAATCTATGCAAGTAAGCCCTTTGAACTTAAAGGGAAAAAAGTATTAAAATCCAAACCAAAAGTTTATTTAGCCGATCCTGCTATTCGTAATGCAGTATTAATGCTGGGAGAAGAGGTTCTTACAGATCCATTAGAAATGGGAACAATTATCGAAACGGCAGTATATAAACATATCCATACTTTCTTCTATCATCAACATCCATCCATTGGGTATTTTCGGGATGCTAAAACTCAAAAAGAAATAGACATCATTGTTTCATTCCCAATTGGTCGTATCTTAATTGAAGTGAAGTACAGACAAAATTCTACTATCTCTGAAAACGAGGCAATTGTAGATTGGGCTAATGATGCTCTTACAAAAGGGGCAATTGTGGTGACTCGTGGTGACGATGATTACGGTATGACAAAGCACAAAACAAATACGAAAATCATTCGTATTCCCGCTTTTGCGTTTCTTTACTTATTGGGGCATGCAGAAAAAGAGGGATATGAACAATCACAAGATAATCTGTAGGTGATAATCCCTCCTTATAATAGATGACAACTCATGCGAAAAGAGGCTGGGACAAAACCCCAGTAAATAAAAAGTAAGGCGTTGGAGCTTACACTAAAAAAGTGT
>NZ_QCZG01000036.1 GCF_003097615.1 Pueribacillus theae | reverse complement strand
GAGATTCAGACGACGAAGCTGGTCGATGGTTTGCCGAATTCCGTTAAAAATGATCAATGCCTTCATCTTGCAATATGTCCAAATTGTAGAATCAAGAAAGTTTTTCCTGTAGAAGAAATTTATACTCTCTAATTTTTAAAAAAACCCGAGCATGTCGCCCGGGTTGTCATAAACTATTCTTGATCATCATTTTTTTTTGGAGGTTCCTCTTTAGGTAATTCAATCGCCGCTCCAATTTGGGGTGAGCCGTATTCACGCACTGTTCCTCCAGCCATCCCTTCATTAATCATACGATCGATGTCAAGGTAAGCTTCACGCCGTCCTTCGTAAAGCAAATCCTTTTCGTGTTCAGACATTGAAAATGCCCCCTTCAAACAAAACATTGGCAAGAACAACGATGTCCTGCCAATGGTAGTATGAGCGGCTTCGGATAAAATTATTTATCATACACATGGAAAAGCATAAGCTCGTGGACTTGAGACTGGAATTTATCCACAAGATCGGTTGGTGGCTGCGGCTCATACCAGTCAATCTTGCCATTTGGATGATAAAACCCGCGGTAATGCTTGCCTTGATAGAAAAAAGAAAACTCATATGCTTTGCGCAACCTTCTTTTTGTTGGAATTTCTTTAAATTGAAAGTGTGAAAACAATTTGTTTCCTCCTTTAAAAAACAAGCAACGAATTTAAAAAACTGGGCATTGCTAAAGTATATCATATTTTACGATCATTAGGCGAGAACGCCCTTCATTTCAATGCTGGGTGTGTGTAATCCTATAGAGTAAATCAGGTGAGTAAAAGAGGAAAGCCTTACCCTGGAGGTCTCACGGACAGCTGAGGAGTCCCCTAAAAAGAAAGCTAGTCGGAAAAGGTTTATCGTGAGAAGTCAGCCGACACCATAAGGAAGAAACAAGTGTGAAACTTTTAGAAGAGATTTTAAGCAATCGAAATATGAATGATGGTTATAAACGAGTGTACAGAAATAAAGGAGCAAGTGGAGTAGACGGAGTAACAGTAAATGAACTGAAGGAACACCTAAGGGAAAATAAAGATGGGTTGCGAACGCAAATCCGGAAAAAAATACTACCAATGGTGGATAGTGGCGTATCCTTTTCAAGAAGCATACGGGCCATGGTATGCCTGAGGGAATGCATTCCTCTTCTTTTTTTCAGGGTAGGTAGGTGTGCTAAATCCATGTACCTTTTGATTAGCTGATGTAAATGATCTCCTTCTGAAAAGGGGCCAAATGGAGCCAAGTGCCTTACAAATACATATGGGCTGTTTATTTTAGGGCGACCGTATTTAAGATAATCAATAACTGCCCAACCAACCTCCGGTGTTAATGGAAGGGATAAAGGCTGCCTTGTTTTTGATTGAGTAAATACAAGCTTCTTTTCTTCCCAATAGAAGTTTTCCATTTTTAAATTTTTAATGTCCGTACACCGTAAATCTAGACATCATGCCATTAAAATAATTGCATAGTCTCTTTTGCCTTTTGGGTTTCCTCTGTCTATGGCAGCGATTAGTTTTTTTAGTTCTTCCTGTGTCCATACGGACGGAATACGGGTCTGCTTCCTTGCCTGAACCATAGGTGTTTTTGAAGCAAAATCGGTCTGTATTTCTCCGGTGTCCAGGAGAAAGCGAAAAAAGGCACGCATGGAACAAATATTTTGTTCTACGGTTTTGTAAGTATAACCAGCCAAGGTTTTAATGTAGTCGTTAATTAAAGTGAGATTAATTTCTTTACAACCCTTAACCTTCTGTGATGAGAGATAATCCATGAAACGAGCAGATTGTTTTACATAATGGTTTATTGTGGCCTTGGAATAATCATTATCTACATAGTATTTCTTAAAGCGGTTACTAATTTCGATAAAGTACGTATCAGTAAGGATTTCCTTATGTTTATAGTATCGCCGTAAAACAGTTCGATGTAGCTGAAAGTCACCGATCACGTAAAATTCAAGAAACACTTCGTAAAATCAGACATTGGCCTTTAAAAGACCAAATTGAAAAGATAAATCAAATTATTAGGTCACTACAATTACTATGGAATGGCGGGTAACCTTTGGACGATAACCAAAATTTACAAAATAACGGAGCGTTATTGGAAAAGAGTGCTAAGTAGTAGAAGTCAATAGAGCTATATAACATAGGAAAGATTCAATAAGATTAAGAAAATCTTCCCTTTAGAGCGTCCAAGACTTTCAATTCCATATTCGAAATTGAAAATGTACGCAATACTGTGAAGCAATTTCTGAAGAGCCCGGTGCGGGAAATCCGCACGCCGGGTGCTGTGGGGGTTTGAGTCGCCAATCGGGCGACCTTTCTACCCGGAGGTCGAAAAGTTACTTGACTTTTCCCTCTAGTCGATTTGCCTTAAAACACTTGCATATCCATTTTCTTTTTCATATAATAAAATGTAGAAACATATGTTCTATTTAGTGGAGGTGAAATCATGGCAACCGTCACCTATTTAGTCAAGTTAAAGAAACCTTCAAAAAGGAAACACAAGGCGTGGCTGCATGAACAAAAAACGTTTGTTCATTGCCTGAACGATTGTGTCACCCGCTTGTTGAATGGGGAGAAACTAACCTCCAAGAATGTTCCCTTCCCTTTAAAGAGCACCATCAAAAATGAAGCGATTCGCCGAGCAAAGAAAGCCGTATCTGACTATAAGGAGGAAGTAGCGAAATCCATCCCCGTTTTTAAAGCAAACACCCCTATCAGCATCAATAACCAAAACTGGGATACACAATTCAAAAAAGGCCGCTGGTATATTGGCTTCACAACGAGTGTTGGAAAAAAGTATCTGCCTGTGCACGAGACGGATTGGGTGAACACCTATTTCCCCTATTTAACAAGACCGAATCGAAACTTTCGCGGTACGATCCAACTCCTTCGCAGGAGGCGAAACTGGTATGTGGCGATCCCCATCGAAATCTCCTGTGACATTGGGCAACTATCACAAAACAAAGAAACACAACGTACAACCATTGGTATTGACCTTGGCTTAAGGCATCTTGCGGTGATAACGGAATTAGAGTCGGGAAAGCGGCAATGGTTCAGTGGAAAAGAAGTCGGTTACATCAGGCGACATTTCAGATCCCTGAGATGTTCTCTAGGTAAAAAGAAAGCACAGCGTGCAATCGAACAAATCGGGAATAAAGAAAGCCGTTGGATAACGGACTACAACCGCAAATTAGCTCATGACATCATCACATTTTGCCTGCAATTTGACCAACCTATGATTCAAATGGAGCAGCTCGAAAACATCCGGAACACGTGTAAAACAACGAAACAAGCAGATCGAACCATTCACTCATGGCCTGTTTATCAATTGAAAATGTTTATCAAACAAAAGGCAGCCAAACACCACATTCCTGTCACCGATATCGATCCATACAAGACAAGCCAAACTTGTTTTCATTGCGGATATGTGGACAAAAGAAACCGTTACAAGAGCAAGTTCCATTGCAAACAATGTGACTATGCTTGTCATGCCGATTTAAATGCGGCGAAAAACATTGCACGAAGCACGAGCCTGGCGGTGTAGTTCAATCGAACGATAGACCAGGTGCCTGCAAGGTATAATCCTATGCAGGAGGGTCGTTGTGGCACGACCTTTAGCTGTCATAATGAAGATAGGTCAGAAATGGAACAACGGGCACGACTATCTCTTCATCCGTGCCTCTGTCGGAGTGAGCAGCTACCGAGCTTCCACAAGGAAGCTCTCCATTTCAATGGAGAGAGGATGTCACAAAAGCAGATTCGCCATGAAAACGATGACCGGAAGAGTAATGATTGTCCGTTCAAAAAAGATAATAACCAAATCTAAAAATTTTACAGGAATTTTGGAACTGAGAAGAAGAGCACCGACTTCCGACATATAAATTAATTGTGTGACGGAAACACACGCAACGATAAATTTTGTAAATTCACTTTCAATGATTTCGTTGCCAATGACTGCAGGCAAAAGCATGTCCGCAAAACCAATAACCATTGTTTGTGCTGCAGCCGCTGCCTCCGGCACTTGAAGTGCGGTTAATATCGGCACGAAAGGAGCGCCGAGATAAGCAAAAAAAGACGTGTGCTCCGCAACAACATTCGCCAATGTAGCAATCGTCATAACGACCGGAATCACGCCGACCCACATATCCAGTACATTTTGGACACCGCTCGTTATGACATGAGCGCTTTTGCTTTGTCTTGCTCGTTGGGCGGCTAAATTAAGCCCCCACTTCCATACGGATATTCCTGAAGGCAGTGTCTCATCCACTTGCTTGCCCACCGATTCATAATACGTATCCGGTTTTCTTGAAAGCGGCGGAATCCGCGGGCAAACAATTGCGCAAACCAGGCCTGCGACAACAATTGTCAAATAATATGGAAAAAATAGGTGTGTCAATTCAACATAGCCTAGCACGACTATACTAAATGTAATCGAAACAAGGGAAAACGTCGTGCCAATAACAGCAGCTTCCCGCTTCGTATAATAGCCTTCTTCATACTGTTTGCTCGTTAACAATACACCAATTGTTCCATCACCAATCCATGAAGCTAAACAATCAATCGCGGATCTTCCTGGAAGAGTGAAGAGAGGGCGCATGATTTTCGTCATTAAAGTACCTACAAATTCAAGTAAGCCAAAATCGAGCAGCAAGGGCAAAAATAACCCTGCAAACAAAAAAATGACGAGTAAGAAAGATGACAAATCATAAAGAGCAATAGCGCCTGTGTTTTCAGACCAAATAAATTTCGGCCCAATTTCAAATAGCGTCATAACCCCGAAGATGGCACCGGTAATTCTTGCGGCCAGCCAAAAATAGCCTACATCTAACAGATTTCTTAAAAAAGCATGTTTACATATGAAATTTGGCTTAAAAACTTTCGCGATAATCGAAAAAATAACAGCAACGACAAAAATCCCAACAGCAATATATGGCAACGCGCTCTCCAATTGATCTGCAAGCCAATTGGCAAGAAAAGCAATCGGAAGCGTTACATCCCCTTTATAAACAACGGGAACGATAAATAAAAAGATCCCCACGAGAGAAGGAATGAGGAACGTCAAATAATCGCTAGTTGCTGGGATGAACTTTTTCCCATTATGCATAAATTTATTCACCTCAAAAAGATCGTTTAATAAGTACCCTAGCAAGGATAACACGGAAACCACATTTCGTCTAGCATACAAATTTATGCATAAATATTAGAAAAACTTGGCTTGTCGCCCTAATAGCGAAAGCCTTAGTTTTTCTTATACTGTCACCCGGCCAAAAAGGAAATTTAAAGACACGTATTAGAAAAACTTGGCTTGTCGCTTCAACAGCGAAAGCCTTAGTTTTTCTTGCACGTTAGGAAAGTATAAATTTGCAACACAGCAGAAAATCGACGCAGCAGCAAATTTTAAGTCCCAAGTATAAGGGCAACTAAGCCTCTGTCTGCGCCTTTTAAGGCTTGCCAATCGGCAAGTTTTCTTTAACTGATCTGTTTTTAAATATTTCCACTAAGGTTTTGATTCTTTTTTCTTCGATTCTCACTTCATCAAAGACCATTGGCTTTGTATTCAATTCGAATATCCAATATTTTCCTTGAGTATCCCGCCCTATATCGATTGAACATTCCCTAAACTCTGTGTAGGATGTTTCGATTGATTTTACCGCTTCCTTTCCGAGCATCATAATCATCTCTGAGTCAACTGGAGGACTTATCTCTGAAAGGGTAAGAATAGAGCCGCCCTTTGGAACGTGGGTCGTGATTCCGCCTTTCTGTGCAGCGCGGACACCGATCCCGGTCAATTCCCACTTATCCAATGGCTTTTGTAAAAGGATACGAAAATCATATTTTTTTTCTTCAAGCTCGTTCAGCAAAATGCCTTGCTGAAGAATATAGTCATACCCTTTTAAAAGTAAATGTGAGAAAAGGGATGACAGTTGAACATCTGTTACGATTCTTTCTTTTTCGTGAAACGTTATTTTGTATTTATTGAGCGCTGTCTGATTCAAAGTAAAAATACCGCTTCCAGTTCTGCCGGAAACGGGTTTGGCATATAGAAATGAATGCTTTTGTAAAAAATTAAGCGCGGTTGAAGTGTCTGTAAGCAAAATGGTTTCAGGCAAGTGGGGCCGGATGGCTTTGTTATTCAAAAGAAGATGATACATTTCCCATTTATGCAGGAAGCGTGTATTGAACCATGGGATGGATCGTGCGCAAAGCTTATTAAAAAATTGCTTCATTTTCTTTGTGTTTTCGCTCTTTCTTGATGGAAGCCTGTTATAAACAAGATCAGGATATGGAAATACGTTCTTTTCCCACGTTTCATCATGTAAGAAAAAGCCTTCAATTGTTTCTTCCTTTATGCCATTAGGAGTAAAAACAAAAGCGGAACCATTTTGATTGGATAACTCTGAAGCAATTGCTCTAAAAAAATGATCATCTCCACTAAACTGCTTTTGAGGATGGAACCCTGATAATATGCCGACGAGTGGCCATTTCGCTTCCATCATGAGAGGATCAGCCCTGGTTTAGTAAGCGCAGTTTCCGCTAAAAATACGCCGTATTCAAAGGGTAGCTTTCTCGTGACAAATTCTTCTTCCTTTAGACGTGGGTGAGTGAATATACTTCTCCCGGGTTTCGAATTTGCTTCGAACATCCAAATTTTTCCGTTCACATCGATACCCATATCGAATCCGATCTCGCCATTATATCCATCTATATTTTCATCGAACGCTTTGCTTAATGTAAGAGCTGCATGTTGTAATTTTTTGATTAAGGGAGGAAATGACTCGTTTTCAGCTGATAATTCGTGCACTGTTTTTACTTTAGCGCCGCTTGCGATATGGGTAGTGACACTGTTCCTGCCGGAAATTTTAGCCGCGATGGCAGAGATGCGCCATTTTCCATCAATATCTTTGTTGGCATGTATGCGGAAATCGAGCGGCCTTTTGTTCATTTTCAGTAATGTTATTCCTTGCTGGGCAACCATTGTTTCGAGCCGATTTTCGTTAAAAAGGGATTCGATGAGTTCATTAAGTTTTTTGTAACGCTGTAAAAAGTTCTTCTCATCTTTACGAAAACGGCAATAATAGTGATTGTCCGCGCTTCGTTTAATAATGTGGTGAACGCCAATCCCTAGGCTCCCATCTGCAGGCTTCACATAAATGTGTTGGTATTTATCCAATAGATGTTCAATTTCTTGAATGGAGGGATTTAAGATTGTTTCAGGTAAATAAGATGAAACGGCATCATTCGTTTGAAGCTTTTCATAAATGCTCCACTTATTAAAAAAGCCGGAATTAAACCATGGAATAAAATAGTCATTTTCCATTCGCTTTTTTACATCTTGCAGGATTGGAAGCTTTTCCGCTCTTCTGTTCGGAATACGGTCATATACAACATGTGGGAAAGGGGAAGAGCGTTTTTCCCAGCCTTTTTTTGTATAGTAAAGGCCGTGAATCATCCCGGATTCCCAGTTGATTTGGTGAGAGCCAAATATAAAATAGTAGCCACCGACACTTTGGGCCGACGTTAAATATTTTGCGAATAAAAATGAACGTGCACCTAATGGGCGGTGGGGCTGGCTCGTAAAGCCTGCAGTGAATATGCCGATAAGCGGGCCGATGTGCAGCATGTTATCTGTATGAATAACATGGACGGAAGTTTCAAACGGAATCGAAAGAGTTTCCCATAAATTCGCTGAAAGCAACCATTTTTCAGAATGTGAATGCGGGATAATTTCGCAAGCAGCCGTGTTTGTTCCAAAGGAAATCTCGTTCGGAATCGTCCCTTTTTTATTCAGTTTTTCGAAATAGGAGAGTGGAACAAAAAAACAGTTTTTGGATGATTCATCTTTTACGAGAGGAAGAGGAGTTCCCAATTTATGATGCTCCTTTCGATAATTAAAAATAAATTTGTCTTTTTTCGCAAATTTAGACCAATCTGGCCTCTAACTTCTTAAGAAAGTATAAATTTGCTCTTTCGCAAATTTAAACTAATCCGGCCTCTGACACCTGACCTCCGAACAAGGACGCGTCAGCGTCTTTGTTCCACGTTAGGAAAGTATAAATTTGCAGCAAAGTAGAAAAGTCGACGCAGCAGCAAATTTTAAGTCCAAAGTATAAGGGCAACTACGCCTCTGTCTTCGCCTTTTAAGGCTCGCCAATCGGCGAGTTTTCTTTATTTGCTTGCGAGAAAAAGGCAAAAGTGAAGTGGGTTTTCATAGACTTTGTAAACAGCTTCACGTTCAGTTTTTACTATAATTTGATGGCCGGGTTTTGAATTTGCTTCAAGAAGCCAGCACTTTCCATTTTGATCAATCCCGATGTCGATGCCAATTTCATATAATCTTCCAAAATGGCGTTCGAGTACATAAGGAAGTTTCTGAATCATTTCTTCCATTTGCTTCTCGATCTTTTTTTGTATGAAGGGCTCCTGCTTTGACTGCCAACTTGCAAAAGGAACGATTTTTCCGCCGTTATGGATATTTGAAACGAGACTGCCGATTCGCCCGGTCCGAATGCCGCGTCCGTATTCTTGCCACATGCCTTTTCTATTTTTTTGAACGAGCACCCTTGCGTCAAATGGTTTATTTTCTTCATTTTTTAATTCGAGAAAGGATTGGGCGATATACTGGTTTTGTTCAAGGATTCGGTGAACCCATTGATTCAACCGATCAATCGAATAGGATGCGGTTTTTGTTGATCCGCCAATGTGGGTTTGCACTTCTACTTTGCTTCCAGTCATTTTAAGAAAAATAATCCCTTTCCCCTGTGCACCTCGATCAGGCTTTAAAACAAGCTGCCGTTCATGTAAAAGCTTTTCAATTGCTTCTTCGCTTGAAGAGAGAAGTGCCGTATCCGGTAAATATTGGGAAAGAAAAGGATCATTTTGCAGTGCGAGATGAACTTGCCATTTATTTGGCAAACCAGTAGACAGGAATGTTGCTTTTTCCTTTAATTGCTTAACGATGCTGTAGTAGCGCTCAATTGATCGGTTATTTGAATAAAAGCACCGGTCATAAATAAATTCGGGAAGGGGAAATACATCAAATTCCCATGTATCATGTCGCTCATCATAATAAGCGCCAGTGACTGTGTTTGTGTGCGGATCCCAATCCTTCGGATGAAAGCGGAAAACCTGGATTCGATACTCAGGGGCGCGTTTCGCCATTTCTTTAAAATAAGTAGATTCCAATTGAGGATGCAGCGTAATTATTCCTAGTGAAACCATTGTTGATTCTCCTTAGGTTGTTTTAAAAAAATGGAGCCTACAGGGTGTCGTGTCTTAATCGGACATCCTCCTTTTTGAAAAGTATAAATTTGCTCTTTCGTAAATTTACACGAATCTGGCTTCTGACCCCTGACTTCCTAAGAAAGATGCGTCAGCGTTTTTTAAAAAAATAAGAAAGTATAAATTTGCTCTTTCGCAAATTTAAACAAATCCGGCCTCTGACACTTGACCTCTGAACAAGGACGCGTCAGCGTTTTTCTTAACATACACTTATATCTTCTCGAAACCGGATAGAAAGGATGCAAAGTTTACAATGGCTTTCGCTGAAGGGCGAATGGATGAATTCATTCGGATGGTTTCTTCTGTTTTTGATGGTTTCGTATTGATTTCAAGCAGCCATGGTTTTCCGTCTGTATCAACGGCAAGATCTACGCCGAACTCCCCGTATGTTCCTACCGATTCTTGTTCAATAATTTCAACACATTGAAGCGCAAGCTCAAGCAATAGCTTTTTTAACCCTTGAACCTGTTTCGGTTCGAAAAAATGGGCAAGGATTTCTTCAGGCCGGTAAAGCGACCCTCCCATTGCGAGGTTAGAGACGAATTTATTTTCAGCTGATACACGGGCAACCGATGATGTAACTTTCCATTGCCCGGTATCATCTTTATTGCATAAAATACGAAAGTCGACTGGACGGTTTTTAAAAGAAAGCGTTTGAATCCCTTGCTGGATAATGTAGTTTTGCTTTTTTATCCTTGGTATCACAATTTTTAAAAGAGCAAGCAGGCTGGAAATTTTTTTAGCTTCATTGGAGAAACCAGAATATTCAACTTTATATTCATTTCCATCGTTTTGAACACGCATGATTCGCCTGCCAAGGCTGCCGTGAATGGGTTTTAAATATAAAGAAACATGCCGTTGGATCATCGCATCCAAATCTGACGCTTTACGATAGAGGATCGATTCAGGCAAATGTGGAGCGATTTCAGCATGATTGCACAACCCGTTATACACTTCCCATTTATTTAAAAAACGTTCATTAAAATAAGGAACGTCCAATTCATTGCATGTTTTAAAAAACAGCTTGGTTTCGTCTGATTTTTCCTGTTTTCGTCCAGGAATGCGATTGTAAATGGCATGCGGGAAAGGCATGCGTGCTTTTTTCCATTGATTCCGGTCCTTTCTAAATCCATGAATTGTATTGTTTTCATAGCTTTTTAGTGAAAAGACGTAAAAGAATATATGATGATTTGAACAATAGCGTGCCATTTCTTCAAAAAACGCTGTGAGCGTTCCAAACGGCGCCTCAAGGTTTGATGTTTCTGCAGCAAGCGCAGCGAATACGGGCCCAATGACAAGAGTATTGCTGGTTTCATCAATTCCTGCCTGAAGCGCCATCGTTTCGGTTGGAAATGAGATCAACTCAGCAATGGTTTCGCTTATTTCAACTCCGTCTTTTCCTTCAGTCATGTTAACCGAAAGAGACTGTTTTCCGAATGAAAGAAAACAAGGAGATTGCGTGCGAATTGTTGAATAGATCGTTTTCGGACACTTTATCGTGAATGGGTGCGGGAAATTGTTATCTGGCAAAACTTCGATGTTTGTTTTTGTCAGAAGCATTGCTTTCCCTCTTTTTCAATTACTTAATAAAAAGGTTTCGTCTTTCTGTGACGAAAAAGTGTGGTTCAATGCTGTTGCACTAGATAGGCATGTGCTGATATCGTATACTATGTGATGGATAATGACGTTGTGATAAGGTAGATGGTGAATGAATATATTTTTGAGTTTTTTCATGTTAATTACTGTTGGCGCAATCATTGGTGGAGCGACAAATTTTCTTGCGATCAAAATGCTCTTTCGTCCGCTCAAGCCTATTTATATTGGAAAGTGGCGCCTGCCATTTACGCCAGGCCTTATTCCAAAACGCCGCGACGATATGGCGGTTCAGCTTGGTAAAGTGGTTGTTGAGCATTTGTTAACTGCCGAAGGAATTGTTAAGAAGTTGAAAGATCACCAATTCCGAAATGACATTCTGAAGCTTGCGAAAACAGAAGTTGCACAATTTCTTGAACGGGAAGATTCTTTGCTTCGTTTGGCTGGTAGGCTAGGGATCTCACAAGCGGATGAAAGGATCGAGCAGTTCATTCAACATAAACTGGAAGAAAAATATTGGCTTACCATTCAAAAGATTAAAAGCAAATCAATTCATGAGATGATGCCAGATGAGCTGGAAGCCTATATTGAACTGAAAATGCCATCTTTGGCAGAAACGATATGTTCGAAGGCCGTTGCTTATTTTGAAAGCGACGAAGGAAAGAGAAAAGTCGGGGAATTAATCAGTCATTTTCTCGCGGATAAAGGGAAACTAGGCAATGTGATTACAATGTTTTTAGGCAATGAAAGTTTATTAAATAAGGTTCAGCCTGAAATCATCAAATTTTTCAAGCAGCCTGCAGCAAAACAACTGTTTCAACGAATCATGGAGAAGGAATGGGCAAGCCTTAAGGAAAAGCAGCTTAGCGATTTTGATGAGCGTGTGAATTATGAGAAATTTCTTGAATGGTTAAAAGAACAAATGCTTCATCAGTTTGCAATTGGCGAATTATTTAATACATCTGTAAATGAACTTGCCGGCAATTATAAAGATCGTGTCATCGAATCGCTTGTTCCGAATGCGCTTCAACAAATTGGCAATTATGCCGTTTCTAAAATAGATGCGATCATGCAAAAACTTCCTTTGGCAGCAGTTGTTAAGGAGCAAGTCGAATCATTTCCTGTCGAAAGGCTTGAAACGATTGTCCTTGCGATTTCAAGCAAGGAATTTAAAATGATTACGTATCTTGGGGCATTGCTCGGTGGGATAATTGGAGCGGTGCAAGGGGTTTTAATACTTTTTCTTAATTGAAAACAAAAAATAAGAAGCAGCCTTAGAGGCGCTTCTTATTTGATGACAAACACAGGACAGTTTGCGCGTTGAACGACATAATGGCTGACGCTGCCAAGGAATACCTCTTTAAATCCGCTCAAACCTCTGTTGCCGATTATGATTAGGTCGCTGTCATGATTGTTAGCAAATTCTATGAGCATTTTTGGGGTATTGCCTTCAAGAATATAAGTTGAAATTTTGTTTGGAAGATTCTTTGCTTTAAGCTCTTTTTCAACATCTTCCATCATTTTTTCCGCTTCTCTGCGATATCCAGCCAAAAGGTTTTCGTTGTATATACCGAAACTTTCATACCCTCTTGGCATTTCAAAAACAGTTACGACATCCAGCTCGATGTTTGAAGATTCCTTCAACAGTTCAGTCGCTGTATTCAATGCTTTTTTGCTTAAATTTGAACCATCGTAAGCCACTAATATTCTTGAATATAACATCCTTTGCGCCTCCCTTTATAATAAATGCTCCTATATAACATCATACCCTTTTTTCTGGGATTATCATAATAAATAAAAGATTTATTGTGACAATACGTAGGCTTTTTCTTGTTCTTCAAGCAGGTTGAACGCTCCGCATTGTTCAAATCCTTTTTGGCGGCATGTTTTACACAAATGGTTGTTTAATAGAGAATTTGCATAGTTTACAGCATCCTCAATTTTTTCAAACACATGATTAGCGCCAATCTGATAGTAGAGGCCGCTATTTTTTAAAATTTGAAGAGGTTGCGCGCCTATTCCAGAAATTAAAATGATTCCGCCCCTTTTTTGAAAATTCTTGACAAGAGTTGATAAATTTCCTTCGCCTGATGCATCGATAAGCTGGACATTGTTCATTCGAAGGAGCAGTATTTTTGGACGTTTATTGATTGCTTGAGATAATGTTTGTTCGAATTTAGCGGCGGTGCCAAAAAATAAAGGGCCCTCAATCGTATAAATATCGAATTCGGGACAATTGCGATCTGTTATAGTAAATTCTTTCGAAGCTTCTTCACTCTGCCTTATTGGGAGCAATTTCTCAATATCAAGCATTCCGCTCATTCGCCGGATAAACGATACCATCGCAAGCAATAATCCAACTTCAACGGCAACTGTTAAATTTACGAATACTGTAAGCAGAAACGTAACGATCAATACAATGGAATCACCCTTTTTCAATTTCAAAATATGGGCGAAAGACTTACTTTCACTCATGTTCCATGCGACAATCATTAAAATTGGCGCCATGCTTGCAAGCGGGATAAATGAAGCATAAGGAGCAAAAAGCAGCAGTGTGATAAGGACGAAGACGCCTTGAAAAATACCGGATAGTGGTGTCTTGGCACCACTCTTTATATTCGTAGCTGTCCTGGCAATTGCTCCAGTCGCTGGAATTCCTCCGAATAGCGGTGTGACTATATTAGCGACACCTTGCCCGATCAACTCCCTGTTTGAATGATGGCGTTTGCCAGTCATTCCATCGGCGACGACAGCAGAAAGAAGTGATTCAATACCACCAAGGAAGGCGATGACAAAAGCAGGGCGCCAAAGGTTGATTATTTTTTCAAGTGTGATTTCAGGAAAATGGAAGGTGGGAAGTGCACTTGGTATGCCTCCATACGCCGCTCCGATTGTTTCAATTTTATCGGGATAAAATACCATCGCAATAATGGTTGGAATTAGTAAAGCGACGAGCAAAATCGGAACACGAGGAGCAATCCTGGGGATCATGATAATCATCGCAAGCCCGATTAAGGCTGTCAGCGCGCTATACCAGTTAAGTGTATGAAATTGGTGAATGATTTCAAGCATGTTCTCATGAAATAATTCTTTTTTCTCAATACCTTCTAAACCGAAAAAATTCCCGATTTGCCCTGTGAATATAATGACAGCAATGCCAGCAGTGAATCCAATTGTAACAGAGCGAGGGATAAATTTAATGAGGCTCCCCAATTTAAAAAATCCCATAAACAATAGGATAATTCCCGCCAAAAATCCTGCGATTAGCAAGTTTTCGTAGCCATATTGCAACACAATAGCAAGTAAAATTGGGATAAAAGCCCCCGTAGGCCCTGCTATTTGAAAGCGGGAACCACCAAGCAAGGCGACAAGTATGCCTGCGATAATGGTTGTATAAATGCCATATTCCGGTTTTACTCCTGAAGCGATGGCAAAAGCCATTCCGAGTGGAATTGCAACGATTCCAACGGTTATTCCTGCGATCAAATCTTTTCTGACATCTTGAAGCGTAAGCCCGCGAAAGCGGTCATCATGAAGCAAATATTGTCATCTCCTCATTTAAAATGACTGTTATATAACAGTGTGAAACCAAAAAAATCTAGTATAACGTATTGTCAATCTAATACAAGTTTACCAGCACGATTAAAAAAATCAAGGTGAAGCCCCGGATCGCTTCTTAGATCAGTTCTATTGGACAATCCTTTTTTCATAAGGATGTTAAGAAAGGAGGTTTGTATGATGGTGTATAAATTGATTGCGCTTGACGTTGATGGAACCATTTTACGGTCAAATCACCGGATCGATAAAGGGGTAAAAGAGGCCATTCAATATGTTAAACAGAAAGGTGTTTACGTCACACTTGCAACGAGAAGGCATTTCACATCGGCCAAAAAAATAGCGAAAGCACTGAAACTCGATTCGATTTTAATTACTCACAATGGGGCTTTTTTAGCGAATGATATGGATGCCCCTTGGCTGGAAAAACGAATTTCTCCGTCCGAGTCCGCAGCCATTATTCATCTATTGGAACAAACGGAATGCCACGTCCGCATTAAGCATGAACGTTTTTCAGTCGCAAATCGCGTAAGGCAAAATCAAGGAATCATCGCAAAAATGACGATAGGAGACCCGTTGTTTTATCCTGTTAACTTTACAGATGAATTAGGCTCGCATCTGGAAGAGTCGCCTGTTTCTCCACCGCAAATTGAAGTATTTTTCTCTAACAAAAAAGAAGGAGATTTAATGAAAGAGAAACTGTTGTCCCGTTTTGAAACGATTGACGTGAATATGTATGAAGAAAATCGAATGGAAATCGTACCGAAAGGAGTATCAAAAGGGAACGCGTTAAGGAAACTTGGTGAAAGGCTCGGGTTCTCGAATGAAGAGATGGTTGCGGTAGGTGATTCACATGCCGACATTTCTATGATTAGGGATGCTGGCCTTGGGGTAGCGATGGGAAACGCTCCAAAATCTGTTCAGGCCTATGCGGATTGGATAACGAGAAGCAATGACATGAACGGCGTTTATTATGTAGTAAAAGAAGTATTTAGAAAACAGCTTAGAACACAAATCCGTACGACTCTCTGAAGAAACTCTCTTCAGAGAGGTTTTTTATTGAAAACCTCTCTGGTACTTTTATCACGGTGCAACCGTCCGTAAGACCCCTACTTCAAGGCTTAAGGGAAACGAAGAAGTCTAAGTGGGGGATGAAGAAAACCCCCACTGATTAAAGTCTCGCTTTATAAAGCGAGTGAACAGCCTTCCAGGTAATGGAGATTTCGGAAAATGAATTAAATTTACTCATCAATGATGTTACTATAATATAAAGAAAATTGTTTTGGATAAGAATTTAGTCTGGAGGTAAATTGTGAGTTTAAAAGGAAAAGCAGCGATTGTAGGATATGGGGAGACCGTTTTTCAGAAAAAAAGCAACAAAAATCTTTTTCAATTGGCAAGTGAAGCGGCAAAGAAAGCTGTAGAACATGCAAGTCTTTCTTTTTCGGATATTGACGGCATTATTACGTTAAGCCCTCTTTCATTAAATGCTAGGCTGAATCTTCCACTGGCAGAATTTTTAGGGATGAGGCCGACTTACAGTGATGAAGTCTCTGTTTTAGGGGCGTCAGGAGGCTATGCCTTAAAAAAAGCCGCCGAAGCCATTACGGCGAAGACGGCTCGGAACATTCTTGTGGTGGGAGCAGATTTAAACACGCTTTATCATAAAGCAAATGATTTAAGGCCGTTTCAAGAAGATTATGACACGCTTTACGGTTCATCGCCGAATAATGCCTATGCGCTGGCGGCTAATTTACATAGCCATCTTTATGGCACGACAATTGAGCAAAGGGCAAAAATCGCGATTGATCAAAGGTACAATGCGAGCTTCAATGAGAATTCATTGTACGGAAAAAAAGGACTTTTAACAGTTGATGATATCGTGAATTCCCCTGTTGTTAGTTCTCCTTTGCATTTATTTGAAATTGTATCTCCTTGTGATGGAGCCATCGCATTTGTCGTAAGCCCTGCAGAAGATGCGAAACAAATCTGTTCAACCCCCGTTATAATCGACGGCGCCGGCTTCAGCAATGGGCATTATACGTTATCGCAATCCGAACTGTTTACAAATGGACTCGTCACTCCGATAAAAAAGGCTTCAGAAACTGCGTTCCAAATGGCAGGAATAACGACGGAACATATTGATGTGTTAGGACTTTACGATTGTTATACGATCGCAGTTATTTTAAGTTTGGAAGATATGGGATTTTGTAGAAAGGGTGAAGGTGGAAGATTTGTTGAAGAACATGACTTGACATTCAAAGGCGATCTTCCTGTGAACACGAGCGGCGGTCAGCTTTCTGTCGGACAGCCGGGGGATGCCGGAGGAATGGTCAATGTTGTGGAAGTCGTGAGGCAGCTAATGGAACAAGCGGGCGAGCGGCAGATTAAAGATTGTGAAATTGGCGTAGCGAATACAAATGGCGGCTATTTCTCAACAGAATGTACGCTCGTCTTAAGGAGGGGTTAATATGAGCCAAACCTACGTAAAAGAGCCAAGACAAGAAGCGTTCGAATATTGGGAAGGCTTAAAAAATAAAAAGCTAAAATTGCAGCGATGTGAGTCATGCGGTAAATATATTTACTACCCTCGGGAATTTTGCCCGTACGATCAAGGGAATTTGATTTATGAGGAAGTCAGTGGAAAAGGAAAAATCCTTTCTTACACAATCGTAGAGAAAGCGACGCATCCTTATTTTATTTCAAAAACTCCGTATGTTTTAGCGATCATTCAACTCGCAGAAGGACCGACGATGTTATCTCAGGTTGTCGATGCAATGCCGGAAGAAGTAACATTCGATATGCAAGTTGAAGTAACGTTTGAGCATCATATTTATAAAGATGTGAACTTGCCTGTATTTAGACCTGTTTAGAATTCACTTCGATGAGGGTGAGAAGCGTGAGTTTAACGAACGACAAAATGGATCATTCTTTAAACCAGTATGTTCGCTGGCTCCAAGGCATTATTGAAGCAATCAATGACGGTATCCTTGTCATTGACTCCGAAGGAATCGTTCGCTTGATCAATGATGAATATACAAAAATTACCGGTGTGAAAAAGGAAGACATTATTGGTAAGCCCCTTTCAGAAGTACGCGAAGGGGCAATTTCTCCGACAGTACTAATTGACAAAAAAAGAAGATCTGCCATCTATCGAAAAGTAGGTGAGCAAGAATATGTCGTTGATATGGCGCCGATCTATTATGATCATCAAATTTTAGGCGTTGTGAACGTACTTAAAAGTGTAAATGAAGTGAAAGCTCTGACGAAAGAATTGGAAAAAAGCAAGATAAAGCTTGCACAGCTTGAAAAAACCGTCGGCCATCTCCATCAGGCAAAATACACATTTCATGACATCATCGGGGAAGATAAAGAAATTAAGAATGTGATTGAATTGGCGAAAAGGACCGCTTCGTCCAATTTGAACGTATTAATTCAAGGGGAGAGCGGGACGGGGAAAGAATTATTCGCTCACGCGATTCACAATGAAAGCCCTCGATCGGGTTATGCTTTTGTCCCGATTAACTGCGCGGCGATCCCGTCTTCATTGCTTGAAAGTGAATTGTTCGGATATGAAGAAGGTTCTTTTACCAATTCAAAAAAAGGGGGGAAAATTGGCCTTTTTGAACTTGCCGATCACGGAACGTTGTTTTTGGACGAAATTGGTGATCTGTCCCTTGAACTTCAAGCGAAACTGCTACGGGTTTTACAAGAAGGGCGCATTCGAAAAATAGGTGGATTAAAAGAGCAAGAAGTGAATGTTCGAATTGTTGCAGCCACGAATAAAGATTTGCTTCAAATGGTAGCGAAGGGACGGTTTCGAGAAGATCTTTTTTACCGTTTAAATGGGGTACAGCTAATGATTCCGCCACTTCGGTCAAGAAAAGGAGATCTATTTACATTAATCGATAAAATCGTGAAGCATAAAGAGCTGCCATTCCATCTAACGTTTACAGCAGATGCGAAAAAGCAATTGTTCGAGTACCATTGGCCCGGAAACGTTCGCGAACTGTTGAACGCCATACATTATGCAGCGACAATGACAGATTCTGAAACCATTGATATCGTACATCTGCCTGCTTTCTTACAATCAAATAGAATGGCAGATGACAGAGAAGATACGAATCTTTCATTAAAAGATATACTGGAAAGAAAAGAACGGGAAGTCATTATTAAAACGTTGAAAATTTATGGCACTAGCCTTAAAGGAAAAGAGCTTGCAGCACAAAAACTGGGGATTTCATTAGCGACTCTATACAATAAAATCAATCAATTAAAGATTAAATTCTAAAATAATGGAACATGTTCCAATGGTTTAGAAACTTCACGAACAGTGTACAACAAACCCATTCAGATTTTATAAGGAATAAATTCGATTTTTTTAGCATCTTATAAGCATGAGTTTGTATTCTCAAATTCTAGTTTTTTAGAATAAAGAGTTGGTAAACGGTGCCCCATTTGCAATAATTTAGAGATTCTGCTCTTCATTTTTACCTACAAGAAATCTTGGCATGATTTTTGCATCGTACGGATAGATGACCAACAATTTTAACAAAAAGGATGAGATGTCATGAATTTCGAATGGACTGAAGATCAAATTTCAATAAGAAAAGAAGTAAGCAGGCTTGCTGCTAAATTTGATGATAATTATTGGGCGGAATGCGATCGTGAACATAAATTCCCGTGGGAGTTTTATAACGCTTTTGCGGAAGCCGGTTGGGTTGGCATTGCCATTCCTGAAGAATACGGAGGGTCAGGGTTAGGAATCACAGAAGCCTCCATTGCCTTGCATGCGGTTGCTGAATCGGGTGCGGGGATGAACGGCGGGACCGCTTTGCATCTATCAATGTTCGGGTTAAACCCAGTTGTTAAACATGGATCGGAAGAAATGAAGCAGAAATATTTGCCGCAAGCGGCAAAAGGAGAGCTGCACGTATCATTTGGTGTGACAGAACCGGATGCGGGAACGGATACACCACGAATTTCTACTTTTGCGCGAAAAGATGGGAACCGCTATATTGTGAACGGCCAAAAGGTTTGGAATTCAAAAGCGAAAGAGTCAAGCAAAGTGCTATTGCTTACGAGAACGACGCCTTTAGAAGAATGTAAAAGAAGAACAGATGGAATGACACTATTTTTAGCCGATCTCGATGAACGATATGTCACGATTAAAGAGATTGAGAAACTGGGAAGACATGCCGTGGACTCAAATGAACTATTCATTGAAGATTTGCCGGTGGATGCGAGCGATATTGTTGGTGAAGAAGGAAAAGGATTTTACCACCTCCTGGATGGGCTAAATCCAGAGCGAATTTTACTTGCGGCCGAATTTTGCGGGTTAGGGAGAGTCGCTTTAAATAAGGCTGTTCAATACGCGAATGAGAGAGTAGTATTTGGCCGTCCTATCGGGAAGAACCAAGCGATTCAACATCCACTTGCAGCGAGCTATGCCATGTTGGATGCAGCTGATCTCATGTGGCAGCGGGCAGCCATCAACTATGATAAAGGGTTGCCGTCAGGACCTGATGCCAATACGGCAAAATACGTGGCAGCGGAAGTCGTTTTCGAAGCTTGCGACAACGCATTGCAAACATTTGGCGGCTTCGGCTACGCGAAAGAATTTCATGTGGAGCGGTATTGGCGCGAAGCCCGCTTGTTGAAAATTGCCCCGGTATCCCAGCAAATGGTGCTTAACTATATTGGTGAGCATGTCTTAGGCTTGCCTAAATCCTATTAAAATATATTGATAAACTCGCTCTTTTTTAAACATAAGGCAAACACAGTTTTCAATCGATTGATACTTTTCCTATTTTATATTAAGTGGTAATCTTATAGTGTGGATTGTTTTATTAAAATAGTATGGAAAGGGTGGGGAGATGAGAGAAAGCCGTAATCTGATTACGTGTGGCGGCTGTGGAGTGGGGGCACCGTTACAGTATTTGAGTGAACGCCATAGACTCCTGGTCCGATAGAAAATACGGGTGGACAAGATCACCTGTTTGTTTCAAAAGAAGCCTATGATCGTTCCAATTCATCGTATGGGCCGATTGGATGAAATTGCTGATCCGGCAAGTTTTATGCTGTTTTCACGAGTTGAATACATCAGTGGTCGGACAATGGATTAACCGCAAAACATATAATGAACGGCTGGAAAAAGTCGAAAAAAATAATCGGCAAGAGAAAAAAGAAATAAATTAATTGTTTTTTGGAAGGAGAACGCGAGATGATTGACTTTAAAATGCCTGAAGAAGTAAAAGAAATTCTTTCTAGCTTAGATCGATTTATTGAAGTGGAAATTGCGCCTTTAGAAAAAAAATTCGCAAAAGAATTGGAAAATGAACGATATTTATATGACGAAAGAGGCTATTACACGCAAGAAATTCAGGACGCATTGAAACAAGTGCGTAAAAAATCTGCCGAAGCAGGATTTTTTACAATGTTTGGCATGCCTGAATTAGGTGGTATGGGTGACCAGTTTGGCCCTGTTGCGGTAGCTTTAATTCATGAAGCGTTAATGAAAAAGTACGGCCACAATTTATTTATTGATGAAATTTTCCCTCCAGGATTGTTTACAGGTGGATTAACCCCTGTATTGCTTGGTTTGACACCGGAACTCAGAGAAGAAATTTTGCCTAAAGTAAGAGACGGTGAATCGCTTCTATGCTTTGGTTTGAGTGAGCCGGATGCTGGATCTGACGTATGGGCTATGAAAACCCGCGCGGTGAGAGATGGAGACGAGTGGGTAATCAACGGTGCAAAACAATGGATTACAAACTCTCCTTATGCGGACTATGCGATTATTTTCGCTGTAACGGATCCGGAACTTGTGGCTCAGCGTAAAGGCGGCATTTCTGCATTTCTCGTACCATTCGATGGTGAAACATGCACAAACTCATCGGTTATCCCTTATTTAGGAAGCATTGGAAGCCGTATTGGAATCATTTCATTGGATAATGCCCGTGTCTCAGATAAATATGTTATCGGTGAAATTAATAATGGCTTCGGCGCCGCTCTTCATGGGGTAGACATTGGCCGTGTTGTTATGGCTGCAAACTGTGTAGGCGCAGCACAATGGGCGCTTGACATTGCGCTAGATTATGTGAAACAGCGTAAAACATTTGGTGTAACGATTGAAAACCATCAAATGATTCAAGCGCATCTTGCCGAATGTGCAATGGATATTTATGCCGCTCGTAACATGGTGTTGCACTGTGCTTGGAAAATGGAAAACCAAAAAGCGCTTCCGTTGAAAGAAATTTCAATGATCAAAGCTTTTACAACAGAAATGGCATTCCGCGTTCTAGACCGTTGCATGCAAGTAATGGGTGGAATTGGCCTAACAAATGAAGCAAAACTTGAAAAGGTTTGGCGTTGGGCTCGTTCTATGCGTGTTCCTGATGGAACGGCTGAAATTCAGCGCCGTACAATTGCAAGACGATTGCTAAAAGGCGACAAAGATTTTGATTAATAGAAATTGCTGCTATACCCAATTCCTTTGTTGGGTATAGCACTTTTATTACATTAGATGAATAACGAAAAGTGTTTTTGTACTCTTTGTTATTTTCGAAATAGTTAAACGCAGAATACATATGGCTACAAGGGGGAAACCAATGGGTTTTTTAAGTCCGTATTTAATTTTGGATATGACAAACGAGAAAGGATTGCTGGCGGGAAAAATCCTTGCCGATTTAGGGGCGAAAGTCATTCAACTAGAACCGATACAAGGTTCGAGCGCAAGAAATATAGGACCATTTGTTAATGATGGAGCCGAAAGAGGAAAATCTTTATTTTGGGAAGCCTATGCCTGTAATAAGCGAGGGATAACGTGTAATATTGATACTAAGAAAGGCTTGGATTTGTTTAAAAAACTTTGTGAAAAAGCAGATTTTCTCATTGAATCTGAAGAGCCGGGAAGCATGGCAAGGCGAGGGCTTTCTTTTGAGGATTTACATCAAATAAATCCTCATCTTATCCACGTATCGATCACACCATTTGGCAGCGATGGACCAAAAGCCAACTACGCCGATAGCGATCTTATTCTATGGGCTGCGGGCGGTGCGCTGTATCCCAACTTGCAAGACGATCGTCCGCCTGTGAGAGTGACATTGCCACAATCGTATATGCATGCGGCTGCCGATGCCGCAGTTGGCGCTTTAATTGCACACTTTTCAAGATTGAAAAGCGGTTTAGGCCAGCATGTCGATATCTCGGCCCAGCGCTCTGTTGCACAAAATACACTGTCTAGAATATTGTCTGCGTCAGTAGGAGACTTTGAATACGAAAAGAACAGTATTTATTCTTTATCTGCTGCAAGCAATAAAAAAATCTTTGATAAAGACGGCGGCGGAAGTAAAACGGCTCAAACGAAGTGGAAGGTAAAGGACGGATATGTTGAGATGAATCTCTCGATGGGGCCTTCCTCGGGAAGACTAACGAACAACTTAATGAAATGGCTTGCTGAAGAGGAGGCTCTGGAAGAAAAATATACAAATCTCGATTGGAGAAAAGTGCCAGAGCTTATAAGAAATAAGGAGCTTGGATGGGATGAGGTTGATTACATTTATGAGAAAATAGCGTCATTTTTAAAACATTTCTCAAAAAATGAATTGATGGAAATCGCCGTTACAAAAAAAGTGCCGATGGCCCCTGTTCAAAGTTTTAAAGACTTGGCTGAAAATAAGCACTTAAATGCAAGAGGGTTTTGGATTGACTGTCAGTCTGAAGATCGCCAGTTAAGAATGCCGGGGAGATTTGCCCGCACTTCAGTTGATGGATTTGAATTCAATCGGTTGGCACCCAAACTCGGAGAGCATAATTTCGAAGTTTACGGTGAAATCATTGGATTAAAAAGTGATGAAGTTGAAGAATTAATGAACCAGGGGGTGATTTAAATGCCTGCAGAAAGACCTTTTCAAGATATAAAGGTAGTCGATTTATCTTGGGTAGTGGCTGGACCTACAATAGGCAGAGTGTTGGCCGATTATGGCGCAACGGTCATTCGGGTTGAAACGAAAAACAAGCCAGATACTGCACGGTTGACGGGCCCTTTTCATGACAGTACGCCAGGTGTCGAAAATTCGCTTTTATATGGGAATGTAAACGCTGGCAAGCTTGGTGTTACGCTGGATATGTCAAATCCCTTTGCAAAGGAAGTCTTGTTGGATTTAGTAAAGTGGGCAGATGTGCTAATTGAATCATTCTCTCCTGGAGTCATGACAAAATGGGGAATGGATTATGAAAATTTAGTGGAAATGAATCCGAACCTTATTATGCTAAGCACAAGTTTAATGGGAGAATCAGGTCCGCATTCCAAGTTTGCGGGATTTGGAAATATCGGGTCAGCATTGTCTGGGTATATGAATATTGCCGGTTGGCCGGATAAGCCACCTAAAGGTCCGTTTGGCCCTTATACTGACTTTATTGGACCGAGATTTTCATTAATTGCATTATTATCAGCATTGGACTTTCAAAGAAGAACAAACCAAGGATGCCATATTGACGTTTCCCAAATGGAATCTAGTATTCAATTTATTGCGCAAGGCGTACTCGATTACTTTGTGAACGGCAGGGTAGTTGAGCGAATCGGAAATCACGATTTCCAAATGGCGCCTCATGGTGTATATGAATGCTTGCCAGAAGAGAATGGCGAAAAGGCATTTATAGCGATTGCGATTCGAAATGATGAGGAGTGGAAAAGGCTCGCTTCCATCATGGAAGGTGATTCTCTGGCAGATGACGAGAGGTTCTTAAAAGCTGAGGATCGCATGAATGTTCAAGATTTACTAGACAACAAACTTAAAAACTGGGTAAAAGACAAAAGGGCGAAAGAGTTGGAAACGGTATTGCAACATAATGGAATCGCCGCACATAAAGTTGATATGAGTGCGGATTCAATCGAAGATCCGCAATTCAATTATCAAAACCATTTTCTTCATATTGATCACCCGATACACGACGAGACAATTGTTGAAGGCTCAAGATATTCACTTTCAAACGAACCGGCAATTGTCAGCCGTCCAGCCCCTTTATTCGGCCAAGATAATCATTATGTTTTGAGCAGCTTTTTAAACTACAGCGCTGAGAAAATTGAAGAGCTGCAGAAATCAGGGGCATTGGAATAATAGAGTTGTGGATTATTAGCTGTACATACAAGACATTGTTTAATAGAGCTTCTGAACTAAGAAAATACTAATCTTTTTTTAACTAGGAGGACCGATTATGGAATGGCCAAAAAAAGTAACAATCAAAGAAGTGGGACCGCGCGACGGGTTGCAAAATGAGAAAGAAGTTATCCCTTCTGGAGACAAAATTGCCTGGATTAACCAGCTGTCCAAGACAGGACTGAATTATATTGAAATTTCTTCATTTGTCAATCCAAAATGGATACCTGCACTTGCAGATGCCTTTGAAGTTGCGACAGGGATCGAGAGACAGGAGGGGGTAACCTATGCGGCGCTAGTTCCAAATAAACGAGGTCTGGAAAAGGCGCTAGAAGCAAATATTGATGAAGTGTCAATCTTCATGTCAGCCACGGAATCCCATAACAAAAGCAATATTAATAAAACAATTGATGAAACATTTCCAGTATTGAAAGAAGTCGTTGACGAAGCATTGACAGCAAATAAATCCGTCCGCGGATACATTTCTACCGTTTTCGGATGCCCATATGAAGGTTCGGTTGATGTTGAATCGGTGATTCGGATTTCAGAGAATCTGTTTGAAATGGGGATTGGTGAATTGTCGCTCGGAGACACGATCGGTGTCGCCAATCCAAAACAAGTTCAGGAAGTGCTGGAGGTTCTCTTAAAAAGATTTCCGGCTGAGAAGTTAGCCATGCACTTTCATGATACGAGAGGGACAGCAATGGCAAATATCCTAGTATCGCTTGATATGGGCATTACCATTTTTGACAGCTCATTAGGCGGTCTTGGCGGATGCCCTTATGCACCTGGGGCTTCTGGAAACCTTGCAACGGATGACTTGCTTTATATGTTGGATGGGATGGGCATTCATTCGGGTGTTAATCGTGAAAAACTAATGGAAGCGGCGCTCTTTATTCAAGAAAAAATCGGACGCCCATTGGCGAGCCATCAATTACAAACACTTTCAAACTGCTAAAAAGAGAGGAGTCATTAAATTGGAAAAGACCATTCTAGTTGAAAAAAGTGAAAACGGGATTGCGACGATTACATTAAACCGCCCTCAAGCGGCGAATGCGTTCTCAATGCAGATGCTGTATGAATTGCATGACGCGATTCACAACATTAAATTTGATCGTTCAGTGCGCTGTGTTATTGTCACCGGTTCGGGTGAAAAAATATTTTGTGCAGGTGCAGATTTAAAAGAACGAGCAGAGATGGATCCGGTACAAGTGCGTAAAGCTCTGTCACTCATCAGAGGAAACATCGACGACATCGAAGCATTGCCGCAGCCTGTCATTGCAGCTGTAAACGGAGGGGCATTCGGTGGAGGGACGGAACTAGCTTTGGCATGTGATCTTCGTGTCGCTTCATCAAACGCAAAATTCGGGCTTACTGAAACGTCGCTTGGCATTATTCCCGGTGCAGGCGGAACCCAGCGCCTTCCAAGATTGATAGGAAAAGGCCGCGCGAAAGAACTAATTTATACAGCAAGGCGAATCACTGCCGGAGAAGCGGAACAAATCGGTTTAGTGGAGTATGTTGTTTCGCAAGAAAAACTAATTGAAAAGGCGTTTGAAATCGCGAATCAAATTGCTCAAAATGGGCCAATTGCTGTCACCCAGGCGAAGATTGCAATTGATCGAGGATACGATGTTGACCTACATACAGGGCTGGCGATTGAGCAAAGCGCTTATGAAATGACAATTCCGACAAAAGATCGCCTAGAGGGACTGCAAGCTTTCAAAGAAAAACGGAAGCCAAACTATAAAGGTGAATAAACTTTAAAGCCGATGTTCATTTTTTGTGATGAACATTCGGCTTTTTTAAAAGAATATAATACATAACTTTGCGCCTGCGTCTACTGGCTAGCTATCTAATGATGCAGAAGGTGCAAGGCGGAAACGAACATTTACAGCGATTTTAACGACAGAAAATAAATGAAGGGAACGGTGGGATCGATTTGATAAGCGGTGCGACAATTACTTCTATGGTTGTTTCAGTTTTATTTCCATTTTTATTGTTTGCTGGCTTGATTTTGTTTTTTAGGAAGAAAACAGGTATTTCTATTCGGCCGTTAATTATCGGCAGTATCGGGTTCATCGTATTTACGCAAATATTGGAAAAGGCATTGCATCTTGTTATCTTAACGAATTTTCCGAATATCCAGGATTACCCATGGGCATTAGGATTGTACGGTGGAATGGCAGCAGGAGTTTTTGAAGAGTTTGGACGTTTTCTTTTATTCATTTGGCTTCTAAAAAAATTTCATGATTACAAGAGCGGCATCTCGTTTGGAATTGGCTGGGGAGGGATTGAAGCGGTTGTCATTATGCTTATGGTGGGCCTGCAAAGCCTTATTTTTGCTTTTATGATTAACGCCGGCACCTTTGAAACAATGTTAAACGGACAAATTCCAAGCGATCAACTGTCAACCTTGAAAGAATCGATAATAAGCCAAGGCGCAGCCTATTATTTACTAAGCTGTTTGGAACGATTCTTTGCTGTCTTTTTACAAATCGCTCTAAGTTTGTTTGTTTTGCTTGCAGTTGTTAAAAAGAAATTTTTATATGTTATTTACGCTGTTTTGATTCACGCGGCGATCGATTTCCCAGTTGCTTTTTATCAAACAGGTCATCTTAGCATATGGGCGGTAGAAGCATATATTGCTGTTCTTGGAGTACTTTCGATTGTATTTATAAAACGGGTTAAAAAACATTTTCACTAGGTAAACAGAAATGCCACTGTTTGCTTTTTTCTTTGTTTAGGAAATTATGAGTTTCTGTACATTACAAATGGGTATAATTGTAAATTACAAAGAATTATTGACCTTCTGCTCTACCGTAGGCAGCTTGTCACAACAGGCGGCTCAGCGATGGAAAGATCTGTCTGTCGCCACATTAACTATATCCTACCCTACCAGGTTGGAACAGAGATGCTCCTCGTGATATAAACGAAGCAGCCGACAAATGTTTGCCGGCTACATCTTGTGCTCCGTATGTATTCGGCCGGCAGCGCGAAGCGGCGGCGATCAGCCAAGCAGTCAACGAGCGGGCGTGTAGCGGAGCAGCACGACGCCAGAGCCGAAAGGTTTGGTCCCGGTCAGCTTCAGATCCAGTCGATCACGAATTCCTCCCAACAATTGGGGACCACGTCCGGCAACGATGGGCTGTACCAGGAGGTGATACTCATCCACCAATCCAAGTTGTGCCAGGGTGGAACCGAGGCCGGGACCGCCGTTAACGAGTAAGCTCTTCCCTTCTGCCATAAGCTGTGGCACCTCCTCGGAAACAGGCCCCTTCAATAAGAAAGAGTTCTGCCACGACACTTGATCTAGCGTCCGCGAGACAACGTACTTGGGTTTCCGATCGAGCTTGCGTGCGAAGTCGACCAAGAATTGAGGTCCGGCGCCGCTGCTAGCTACGGCTGGCCAAGCACTTTCCATCAACTGATAGATTTCGCGTCCAAAAAGCAGACCGTCGGACCGGTCCATCATGTCCACCGAATACTGGTGGAGCTCCTCATCCGCAATCACCTGCGTATGGTCACAGCAACCGTCCAGTGTCACATTCATCTGCAGGATTAAACGTCCCATATTCAACCTCCTTTCTGTCTATATTTTATCAAAGAATAGCAGGCCCGGTTTCTCATGGATTGCATGTGCACAGTCTGGGCCCGACCGAATACAACTTTAGTAAAACGGAGGAAGGTAAATTAAACAATTCTGCCCGATTGCCGCACAAATGTGTTCCGATATGAAATCCTACAACATATTCCTCCTAAGCATTTTCGAATGGTTGGACGTTATGGTTATATAGTAGGAGATCTTATCGTAGAGCAAATCAAGTATTAAGTCTTTATGCATTTATGCGGATGAAGCAAATTTCTTTTCTATTGGAAAGAAAGCAAAGGAAGAAATCCTACAAACAACGAATGATTGAAGTTTTCGAAGAAGATCCTTTTCAATGTCCACATTGTAAAAGTGAAATGGACTTGATTGGAATATGGCATAGTGATTATGGATGGATCTATCATTATATGGAAGAAACCGAAACGGTTAAGAGATGGAGCTCGTCATTTTTCAATGTCTGGATTGTGATGTAACTGATGAAGTCCCTGAATACATCATCGGTAAATTCAGTATGGACTTGAATCAAGGGGAAGAAGTGAAACTACATTGTCCAAAGTGCAATGGCACAATGGTTCAAGAGAGAAATAACCCAAGTGAATAAGCATCACTTGGGTCGTGGGTTAGTCGCGTTAGCGATTTTATTCTGATTTTCAAAAGAAAGCTTGCAATTTTTGGATAGATATACTAATATAAATAACGAATTTGACTAAATGACTAATTTGGTCAAAAAGGAGGGAAAAAGATGGCGGTTGACCGAAAGCAAAGCATTTTAGAAGCGGCGACAAGGTCTTTTTCATTGTTCGGCTATAAAGCTACGACAATGGACCAAGTCGCAAAAATAGCAAATGTCGGGAAAGGCACGATCTATACTTTTTTTCACAATAAAGAAGAGTTGTTTAATGAAATCATTGATAGCTTAATTGAAGAAATGAAACTTGTTGCAAAAGAAGCGATCGATCCTGAACGCTCATTTGCGGATAATTTGCACCAAGCGCTTTACCGCCTTTTGGAATTTAGGAAAAAGCATCAGCTAACATTTCAACTTTCGCTTGAAATGAAAGAGGTTGGTACACCTGAAGCCGTTGAAGCGATGGGGAAGCTGGAAAAGGTTGTGCTCTCATTTGTAGAAAAACAAGTGCAAGCTGCGATTGAGAAAGATGAAATAAGAAAATGTGATCCGCAAGTCACAGCTTTTATTTTGGTAAAAACGTATATCGCACTTGTTCACGACTGGGAGAAAGAGCATGATTCACTGAGTGAAAAGGAAATTGCAGAATTGTTTGAGCTCTACTTTTTAAAGGGGCTCGAAAAAAAATAACGGTCCAACTTCTTGTCTTTTTGACAAGTTTTTCTTTCAACAAATTTGACTGAATGACTATTTTGGTCAAAAATGAAAAGCGAGGGAATTGAATTGAAGCAATTAAAACATGAATTTCTAGCAGTAATAAAAAACAAAAAAATATTCATTCCGATTTTAGCTGTTATGCTAGTTCCCGTATTATACAGTGGATTGTTTTTATGGGCTTTCTGGGACCCGTACGAAAAACTCGAAGAAATTCCCGTTGCCGTTGTAAACAATGATAAAGGCGCGGTTTATAACGATGAAAAGCTTGAATTGGGAAATGAACTTGTCGATAAGTTGAAGGAAGAGCCAGAGTTTAATTGGCATTTTGTTGATAGAGAAGCAGCAGAGAAAGGGTTAAAAGATGAAAAATATTATATGATGATTGAAATTCCAAAAAATTTCTCAGAGCATGCTACAACATTAATGGATGATACACCAAAAAAACTTGATTTAATTTATGTGCCGAATGAAAGCTATAACTTTTTATCCTCACAAATTGGTGAGACAGCTATGCTTCATATCGAAATGGCGCTCGAAGAAAAAATTACAGAAACTTATGCCGAAACGATGTTTGACAAAATAAAAGAAGTTGCTGACGGACTTGAAGAAGCAAGTGAAGCGACAGAAGAACTCAAAGACGGAGCGGGAGAATTACAGAATGGCTCAGAAGAGCTAAGACATAATTTAAAAACGCTGGCAGGAAAGTCAATTGAATTTACAAACGGGGTTGAAAGTGCTCAATCTGGTTCCCGCGACTTGGCAAACGGTTCCAAAAAGCTCTCTAATGGATTAAACGAATTAAACGAAGGAAGCGGAAAATTACTAAATGCTTCTAAAGATGTCCAAAAAGGAACGAAAGAGCTTGCTGAAGGCATTGCCCAGGCGAATAATGGATTGGAGGAAATGCGCAAGAAAGTACCTGAATTAGTAACAGGAACGAAGCAAGTGCAAGATGGCTTAGCACAATTTCAAAATGAATTGCCGAAACAGATGGCTCAAAAGATTAATGGACAGCTAGAAGAAAGTTCGAAAGCGATGAACAACGGGTTATCAGAGTTGGAAAATGGTGTTGTCAACGGTTTAAATGGACAGTTGGCTCCTGGATTAGTGAATGGCATATCTTCTGCGATGGCGGATGAAATCATCAATTCGCAAAAAGCACAAGTGCAGCAGATTTCCCAAGTTCTTTTACAAAATGGGGTGGATGAACAAACAGTAGCAACCATTGTTGGAGGCTTACAAGAGAAAGCACCTTCAAGAGAATCATTGCAAAATCAGATTCGAGGAAAGCTGGAACCGCAAGTTAAAGGGGCGATTAACGAAACAACGAAAAGCATTCATGGAGGATTTGCTCAATATACATCTGAAGTAAATGCAAAAACAAAACATGCGACAGCTGGCTTAGAGGAACAAATTAAACAAGCAGTTAATCCAACCTTTGAACAATTGCAAGGCGGGCTTACTGCAATAAATAGCGGCCAAAAAACATTACAAAACGGCGTCAACCAGTTAGCTGACGGAACGAATCAACTGAAGGCCGGCTCAAACAAATTAGCAAGCGGCCAAAATGAATATGTTGATAACATGCAATTGTTTAGCCAGAAATTTTTAGAAGCAAAAAGTGGTTCAAACGATCTGGCAACTGGTGCAGGTCAATTATCGGATGGAATGAATGAATTAAAAGATGGATCAAGTAAGCTAAGTGACGGTTCAAACAAATTGGCGGATGGTTCTGAAAAGCTGACAGATGGAGTAGGTCAATTAGTTGAAGGAACGGAAGAATTTAATGATAAGATGCATGATGCCGCAGATGAAGCAAAAGATGTGAATTCAAATGAAGACACATACAATATGATGGCAAATCCCGTGGATACAAAAAACGAAAAAATAAATGAAGTGCCAAACTATGGAACAGGATTCGCACCTTATTTCTTATCACTCGGACTTTTTGTAGGTGCTCTCCTCATGTCAATCGTCTTTCCGTTAAGGGATCCTGCCATGACACCAAGATCTGCTTTCAGTTGGTTTGCAAGTAAATTTGGAATGCTAATGTTGATTGGTATTGCACAAGCGTTAATCGCAGATGCGATTTTACTGTTCGCTCTTAAAATAGAAGTAACGAGCATACCGCTTTTCATTTTATTTAGTATCATCACAAGCCTTGTTTTCATGTCACTTATCCAATTTTTAGTGACAGCATTCGGCGATCCTGGAAGATTTGTTGCGATTATTATTCTCATTTTACAATTAACGACGAGCGCAGGAACATTTCCATTGGAATTAATACCAAACGCGCTGCAGAAGTTTAATGCGTTTTTGCCAATGACATATACGGTGTCAGGGTTTAAAGCTGTGATTTCGAGCGGGAATTATGCATTCTTATGGAACAATATACTTGTTTTATTAGTTTTTATTGCTTTTACATTAATTGGGACAATTAGCTATTTCACGATTCAATATAAAAGAACGTTTGGGAAAATGGAATTAGATGAGGCAGTCTAGGCGGCAAAACGCTCCCTGCTTCATATACTGATAGAAGCATGGAAAGGAGACGGTTTTTGTGGCTGGAGTTTATTATTTGCCTTATATTCCGCTTATGTATTACAGAGGTGGGCTGTTAAACGATACTTACCTACACCCTCTATACTCATTCAATCCATGGCCACGAATGTCGCCACGCCAATTTCCGGCAAACGTAGTCGATAATTTTCAGAAATCTGCAAGGGATGTTACCGAAGTGATTCGTGAGATGCACGGCCTTGCCGAAAAAATTGTGAACGATGAACAGTTTGCCAAAAATTTGAGAGGCGCTGCACAAGTAAGCCAAATGGATGAAGTGAATCGGCTTGTTCGCTCGGTTGCAACGAGTGCGAACACCAAAGTATCGGTTAATCCAGATCGGATTTTAATTGAATACCGACCTTCCCGCGCAGAACAGTGTTATCATTTATCAATGACGATTTGTTGGTGAATGAAAAGCGCCTCCCACTCTAATATCAATGTGGGAGGCGCGTTACTTTTTTATCTATGAAATCCGATTAATTTACCATAGCTTGTCGTAATTCGATGCGTAATGTCTCCATACCCGTTTTCCTCAAGCAAAACTTCGCCCTTCGCTCTTGCTTCCTTATTATTCTCAGCTTCAAAGCGCTGTTCAAATAGCTTTTCACCTTTTTTGCTAAACGCAGTTACAACGTATTCCATTTTTAACATACCCCCTTTACCTTATGAGAAAAATTTGCAATTCAGCTCTCTGATTATCAATTCCTAACAAAAAAATAGCATATATTCAAAAAAAATTCCATACTAGTAACGGATATAGAACATTTGATCTCTTTTTATGTTAAAATAAGCATATTGGAATGGAGTGGTTCAAATGGAAATTACTTTTATCCATGCGGCTGATTTGCATCTTGGAAGAGTGTATTCAGGCTTAAGGCATTTGCCTGAGAAAATCTATAAACAATTGGAAGAAAGTGCATACCGTTCATTGGAGCGAATCATCTCAGCAGCCATTGAAAACAATGTTGATTTTGTATTGTTTGTCGGTGATCTATTCGATTCAAACACTGTAAGTTTACGTGCACAAATTCGCTTTCGCGGGCAGCTTGAACGGCTTGAAGAACATGGCATTCAAGCTTTCATTAGCTTTGGAAACCACGATCCGTTATCAACAGACAATCGTTCCATTGTATGGCCTTCATGCGTGAACGTTTTTGATCGTGAGGAAGTAATGAGCATTCCTTTCATAAAAAATGGGCAGCAAAGGGCAAGAATTTACGGATTCAGCTATGAAACTCCTAAAGTATTGGTGGATAAAAGCACGGAATATATAAGGAAGGATGAAGCCGGTTTCCATATTGGAATGCTTCATGGCAATGCGGAAGGGCAGTCGGAGCATGATCCGTACGCTCCTTTTTCGGTGTCAGCATTACTTGAAAAAGATTTTGACTACTGGGCATTGGGACATATACATAAACGAATGATAGTATCGAAAGAACCGCCGGTTGTCTATCCTGGCAACATTCAAGGAATGCACATAAAGGAGACAGGGGAAAAAGGCTGTTTTCTCGTGAAGCTGTCAAAGGGAACTGTTCCAAAAACAACATTTATTTCGACTGCTGACATTGTTTGGCAAGAGCGGGAGCTGTCCATTACAAATTTATCTACGGTTGATGAATTGCTAGAGAAACTGGCTAGCTTGAAGCAAGAGTTAAGAGAAAATAAGTTAGATACATTTGTTAAAATTCGGCTTACTGGTTACGGTGTTTTAAATGAAATTTTGCAGTCGGCAGAAAAGCTGGATGACATTCTATGGCACATTCGTGAGGAAGAGGAGGAAAGAAAGCCATTCGTCTGGCCTGTTGGGATTGATGTTGAGACGACAGGAGACTGGAACCGTGATGAATTGAAGGACCGGACAGATTTTATCGGGGAAGCAGTTATGACATTAGAAACTTATGACGGATACGAGGAGGCCTTAAAGCCCCTTTTCAGTCACCGAATGGCAAGACGCTATTTAATAGAATTTAACGAAGAAGAAAAAATAAAACTATTGAACAAAGCTGAACGTTTACTTTTAACAGAGTTGTTTAGGGGCGCTTCGAATGATCATTGAAAAGCTCACAATCTATGGATACGGCCATTTGAAAAATCGTACGATACAATTAGACACCGGGTTCCATGTTTTTTACGGAAGAAATGAAGCTGGCAAAACGACGATTCTTTCATTTATTGAGACGATGCTTTTTGGATTTCCGAAACGGCAGCAAAATGAACTTCGCTATGAACCGAAATCCGGTGGTGTCCATGGCGGAAAAATCGACATTCAGCTGGAAAGCGGCAAACTTTCTATCGAAAGGATAAAGGGGCGCGAACCGAAAGAAAGCATCATAATTTTTAATGATAAAGTGATTGACGAAGACGAGCTGCATCGTCTTCTTCAAGGCATCGATCGAACGCTATTCCGGGATATTTTTTCCGCACGGCTTGAGCATCTAAGGGAAATGGAAAAGTTAAACGAGGAAGATTTAAATCGATTTCTCCTCGGAACGGGAATTTCCGGGAATTTTTCGCTTTTTCAATTGGAAAGCAGGCTTGAAACGAAGCAAGGGGAACTTTTTAAGCCTCAAGGCAGAAAGCCAATTATGAACGAAGCACTGGCCGAATTGAAAAAAGCGGATGAAGCCGTCTCAAAAAGTAATGGAATAAAAGCGCAGTACGCGCAAAAACAAGCTGAAAAAACGGAGATTCAGACAAAAATAGAAACAATTCAAAAGGAAAAGGAAGAAATCAAAAAAAAGCTTACTTTGTTTGAAAAGGTGAAGGCGACTGAGCCTTTTTACTCTGAGAAAAAATTGCTCCAACTGCAATTAAATGATTTTCATGATCTAAATGATTTTCCAGAAGACGGTCTTAATCGCTATGAACGTTTAAAAATAAGGCTTCTTGATTTTGAAGGAGAAGCCAAAAATAGCGCTTATAAAATTGAACAGCTAAAACGTGATTTGCCAAAAGTGAATCATGAATGGCTTGAGCAAGCATTTGCTGTGCAGCAATTAAAAGAGAATGCTGAAACGTACCGAATGAAGCAAGAACGGCTGTTGCTGTTAACTGAACAAATCAAACATGAAGAAGCAGCCGTTGCAAGCCTTATTGAGCATCTTGGCCCAAAATGGTCTCATGAGAAGATTTTATCGGCTAATGTCAGTTACTCAGAACAAGAAAATTTGGAACATATGGCGAATGAAGTCAACCAATTGAGTGAGCAGCATACTTTTTTGGAAAAGGACTTAGCGGCGACAAGAAGCCGCTTTAAAGCAGCCGAAGTAAAGGAAAAAGAAATCCAGCGAACGTTGCTTGATGATGAGGAACGGGAAGATTTAGAAACATTTATTTCAAAGAATGAGAATAGAAACAACGAGCAAGAAAAGCTTTTTCTTCAAAAAATGATTGGTCAGCTGGATAGCCAAATGGCGAGAGAAGGGAAACCGCTTTCCAACTCAATCTTTTACATGATGCTTAGTCTGGCGTTTTTCTCCTCGGCTCTTCTTTTTTATATAGGCCAAGAGTTGGTTTCCGGCGTTGTTGCAATCATTTGGATTGTGGCTTTGTCTTTCATCTATATAAAGCGGAAACAAAAAATAAAGGTTTTAAACGAACTAAACATCTTGAAGTCAAGAGAGATAGAGCGCCTTCATCAACTTGAAGCCTCCAAAGCAGCATATGATCCTGCTTCAATCATGGAAGCAAAGAAAAAAATAGAACAAGATAACGGCCAAAGGCAAGAATGGCACTACCATAAGCTTGAAAAAGAGCGCGCGAAACGGGAATATGAAAATTTGTCAAAACGGTATGAAATGATCGAGAAAACATTAAGCAAAAAGCAAGATGAATTGCTGCGGTGGATGGAAGAGCGTAATTTTCCTCTATCCATGCCAATACCTGAATTATTGCGAACATTGGACAACATCCGTTCAGCGAAAAAAAACTTGCACACAGTGCAAACAGCAAAAGAAGAAAGGATCACGCTGCAAAATTGGATAAGCCAATTCGAGCAAGAGATTTATGGACTGGCAGCCGTTTTTCAAATTGAACAGATTGGCAGTCCGACCTCTCTTTTAATGAAGCTTGAGATGAAAATAGAAGAAGAAAAAACAACAAAGGAAAAAAAAGAGCGTATTCAAGAGCAGAGATTGGAAGAAATGAAGCAATATGAAAAAATAAAAGCAAAAATGGAACAATACGAAAAAGCGATGGTTGAACTTTTTCAGCAAGCTGGCTGTGAAACAGAAGAAGAGTATTTTTCAAAAGGAAATAAATGGGCAGAAAAAGAAAAATTGATAGAAAAAATGAACCTTCTTAACCAACAAATCCATATGCATATCCCCAATGAAGAAGAGAAACGCCAAGTTGAAAAAGAACTAGAAGCAAATCAAGACGAATTTGAACCAAGAATGATTCAGCTCTCCAACAGGTTAACGGAAATCGAACAACTGGAGACAGACTTATTTAAACGGTTGGCGGAAATTCGTGTAGAATTGTCAATATTGGAAGAAGGCGGGGATTATGATTCGAATGTTCAAAAGCTTGAAATGAAAAAAAGCGCTTTCCGCGAATATGCAGAGGAGTGGGCGGTTTATGCGTTAGCATTGGATATTTTGAGAAAGACGAAAGAACGCTACCGTAAAGAACGGCTGCCAAAAGTCGTAGAAATCGCGACAAACTATTTTTCCATCATGACAAATGGCGCTTATCATTCCATACGTGTACCTGTTGAAGGCGAGGAATTTACTGTTGAATCAGCATTGGGTATCCGCTATTCGCCAAAAGAACTAAGCCGAGGCACGCAAGAACAGCTTTATTTGTCTTTAAGGCTTGCATTAACTTTAGTCTATCCCGCGGCGATTCGCTTTCCGATATTATTAGACGATCTGCTTGTCCATTTTGACCATGACCGCATGGAAGCGGCGATAAATGTTTTAAAAGAACATAGCAAGGCCCATCAAATTTTGTTTTTCACGTGCCATGAGCATATAGCAGCTGAATTTGGTGAAAAGGAAGCGGCATATGTCACAATGTGAAAGGAGGGCGTGTCGCCCTCCTTCATTTTTTTGTGAAAAGAAAACCATACGCTAGGCGTATGGTTCCGGAAAGCTTTCAGCGATGTATCAAA
>NZ_QCZG01000035.1 GCF_003097615.1 Pueribacillus theae | reverse complement strand
GAACAACAAGCATAAAAAATACACCCTTAATTGGTGTTTTTTCTAATCTTCCTTACGTCGTTAAATGATCCGAATGCGACATTAAGCAGCACTTAATTGTTGCGTTAATTCATCGTACTCAGCTTGTGTTAAACGATTATTCAGCAAGAAAATATCAAGCTTGGTTTGCATATCCTCTTTTGATTCATAAGTTTTTCGGTCAATTAATGTTTTACAAGCACGGTAAGTTAAAATCATTTTTCATTCCTCCAATTTTTTTAATAGTATTAAATTAAACCCAATTCAACCATAGATAAACGAAAGTCGACATCAATAAGGTATTCTGTATTATCCAAGACAGATTCGCTGAGAGGTTTTTGATAAACAGGCGGTTTTTCGGGTTCATTCGGATCGGGATAGCTAAACTCAAGTTCCTTTGTTCCGGGATTTACTCGATAACCGTTACATTCTGCAAAATCTTGTGCGTATTGACCGTATTCGAGTTCTATTACATCGAAAGTGTCTCGGTTTCGTTCGGATAACGCTTTATATGTTTCGATGTCTTGCTCGACAGTTGTCGGGATTACATAACCTTGGCGTTCACCTGTGTCAATAATGACATTCCCTGTTTCTTTTTCGTGATATATCCTTCTTCCGATTTTCACATTTTCACCTCTATTCAAATGCTACCCACGGCGTTTGTATGGTTTCCGTCCCTGCTTTAAAACGATTAAGGGAAAAGCCGTCTCCTAGTCTCGAAAATACATTTTGAATAACCCACCATGTATTGCTGTAATTATAAATTTGTACATTCAAACTATTCTCTAACCAATAAACAGAAAGCACACCTTCCATTCTGGCGTATCCTGCTCTGTAATCGCTACGAGCAACGATAATACTTGGGGAAAAATCCAAACCTATCACTTCTGCGGTCTTAGAAGGAGTATCAGGCATAATCCCTCTCGCCCACTTTTTTCCTATACTAATCTGCCCAATCGCGTTTGCTAACTGTTGGAATGTAGGATCGGTAGGTAATACAACACTGTCATCAACACCAGTAATCGCACTACCTATTTTATTTTTCTTTTCTTGTAAAAAAGAAACTAAGTTTGCCACTGCATCGGTTGCTTCTATTAGTGAAGCATCTTCAGGAAGCGACATTAGTTCAAGAACAGGTCGCCAACCAAAAGTGGGTGATTTGTAAGCAGAACTTAAACTTCTAGACCTTGCAAGCCCAGAACCGCCTCTAGAAATAATATTATTTGTGCCAACTACTTTCTCTTGACACCAACTTTCCGAACCATAGCCATCTTCTCTCTGAGGACTGTCAGGTATATCGATGCCAGTGTACCGTCCGTCTGTTCCAGTACCATAACCATGATTCCAAACAGGCAGATCGTCTTCAACATTATTTAAGTTATGAAAAGGAGCATCACTGAGTATGGGTAACATAAGCCTATTCCATTCACTGTAGTGGTTTATTTCCCCTGAACTTCCATTAGCTGGATCACTGTTAGCCCCCTTCATCAACCTAACTTTATAACTAAGTCCATCAATTACAATTGTATTATTGCCATAGACAACACCCACTAAATTCAACTCATCCCAAGACAGGTTGTATCTAAATGTTTTTTTAGCAACGAATTGAATTTTTCCTTCGTATGCGAATTTGAGCCAAGGCTCATTTGAATGTTGTAATACTCCAGCAGACAAACCAATTAAGTTACTTAAACCCTGCCCATTTATTAACTCACTTGCTGGAACTTCACCAAAAAAACCCGCTTGCATATCTCCTGCTATCAAATTTTGCGGCCCCGGTATACTCACTCATTATCACCTCACATTCTCGCAATTAAATTATGCGACGCTATTAAATTAACCCTTGCGCCTTCGACTTTGGCGGTAATGTCGTCTTTAAACTGTATATAATCCGCCGAATGCGTCGCAAAGGCTTGCCGTAATTCGTTGATTGCAGCAACTAAATTTGATTTCTCTTCAGTTGTTAAATTCGCAAGATTACCTAGTTGGCTTTTTAATTCATTTACTGCTGCAACTAGGTTTGTTTTTACAGTAGTAGATAAATTATTTAAGTTTCCAATGCTGGTTTCTAAATCGTCCAAGGCATCGTTTAAAGCTTTATGCATTCCTGCCGTAAACCGGTTTTCAGCTTTCACGCCTGCATTGTGTGCCACTGCGGTTGTGCCTTCTTTGGCTCTTTCAACAGTCAAGGTATTTCCGCTGACTGCAATAACTTCCACGATTTCATCATCTATCGAAAGGCGGAAAGGTGCAGGAGGAAAAACACTAGCATCATCTACTGTGATTGTCGTGCCTGCCGTTGTCACAGATTGCGTTAATGTTACTTCTGCATTGTTGGCTGCGTTTAATCTGGCCAAATCATTCACCTCAATTCAATCGTATAATTGCCGACTGGTATAACAAATTGGTCATTCTCTCTAACGATCCTTGCCGCAGCTATGTTTGCGTCATCCAATCTTTTCCCGCCTGTTTCCGCGTCAAAAATACCCGCCCCGACAACTTCGCCCCAATCTGCTGTTGCAATGGCAAAGCGTACCTCAGCCGCGTTTTTAATTATCCCGCCCGATGGTTCCGTAAACGTCAATTCCTGCCTTTCATATGCATTTCCGTTTACTTCCCCGGATGAAGTAAAAAGCCCCACGTACACCTTGCTTGGCGATGTCATGGGGGTATTGCGAAAAACATGATTTAATACGTCTTTTATCGTTCCGGCTGTAATTGCCACATAATCAACTCCTAATAGTATCTTTCCGTATAAGTCATTTCAGTCGCATGGCTTGCCTTCAGCTTCACATATCCAGCCTTTAAGTTAAACCACACGGTTTCAAGTGATACAGCGACGGCTAAATCCTTACCATTCAGCCGCACTTCCCGCCTGTCGTAATCAATCGTTAAAATATCCCCAGCAATAAAATCATAGTTTAATATGATTTTTCCGAGAGTGTCGGTTTCCAGTACGTATTGAGACTGCGGCACGGTAAAACGCGTTTGGCTTGTCCAGGGTGTTTCAGTTTGGCCGTTAATCAAAAATGTTTGGAAAAAGGAACCGATTGAGATTGTGTGTGACGGGCCAATAGTTTCTTTAGCTATGAAACTTAACGTCCCTTCTCTAAGCCATGAAATTTTCTCGAAATCTTCCATTCCGTTCTGCAGCAAAGCCGTATATGTCCTTCCTGGTTCATCGTCAAATTCGAGCAGGCCCCAATCTTTAGTGATTAGCCAGTTTGTCAAACTTTCAATCACTTGCATTTGTGTTACATCTTCTTTCGCCACGAAACCGATTGGTTGGCTTATTTCCAGCAATCCTCGCTCAGTATTTTTCAAGCGATGCCTGCCGTTCCTGCTTACTATTTCTCTGTTTAAAGGATGAAAGGGCGACTTGGATCGCCCTCTTAATAAATAGATATCTTCGTTTCGCATCCCGTTAAATGTCATAGATTTACGCAAATCCAGGCACCCTCCTTTTCCTTGACTGTTTTCTTTGTTGCTGTTTCGTCACTGCAGGCTCAACGGCTTTTCCTACTTTTTCGCTGTCCATATATAGATCGGGATTTTTTGCAAGAAGCTGTTTTAAAATCTCGTTTTGCTCCATTGTCGCCGCCAACAATTTCCGCAAAACTGAATCATCATTGTTCGTCCCGACATTAGGCAACTGATGTGGCCGCTTATTCCCGGAAATTTCTTTGCCAGCCAAAGCAAGGAGCTTCATGGCATCTGTCCGCCTGGACGGATCCGTAGGGATGACGTATTCAGGCCAGCCGCCTTCAGCAAGCTTGTACAACCCTGTATTTTTAATCAGGCCACCAGTCTCATATCCGACTCCACGATAAGCTCTTGCCAGGCTACCATACCGTGCGACTGCGTAACGGATAGATGCCAAGATGTTATCAAGTGGATTCCAAATATTATTGAATCCGGGCATCTTGTATGCCTGGAATGTGGGATCAATGACTTGCATCAAGCCCTTGGACGGTGTTCCGCGTTTGGCATTGATGTCCCAGAGGTTGATAGCCCGTGGATTTCCTCCGGACTCGGTTTTCATTTGATACAACAATCTTTTTAAGTTTGCAGGTGAAAATTGGCCAGTCATCATTAATGCTCGAGTAGCAACGCCAGCCCATCTCTGAACACCGCCGCCTGCAGAAGGAACATTGCTTGTGAATTCCCCCAGCTTTTTCTTGATGAAATCGACCGGCTTTGTTTTTAAATAATTAAAACCCGCACTAACGATTTTGTTGGGAATTTGCGCTAAATTTTTGGCGATGCTTATTTTATCCATCACTTTTTTGACTAGTTTGGATGGGTTTGTTATATAGGACCAAACATCCTTGATAGAATCCCATAGACCGGTACCACCCGCATATTGCGGCATCTTACCTTTAATAATCTGCTCCGTCGGCTTATTGGGGATAACGTGCGTGCCTTTAGGCAGGTCTAGGATTGTGTGATGGTCAGGGCTAATAAATGATCGACCATCTGGTAGCCTGACCAATTCTCGCCCTTTCTCGCCTATCATGGCGAGACCGCCTTTATGGCCATCTTTTTCGGTTCCCTTTGCGTACTGTGGATAGTCCCATTTACCGATTTTAGATTTTATTCCTAGTTTTCCAGTAATCCAGTTGACCCCGTCAACGACTTTATTAAACGGCTTACCTGCCCATTTAATGATGGAATTACCAACGGATTTCATACCGTCTGCGGCTTTGCTTTTAGCATTTCGGATCCCGTCACCGATGCGCTTAGGCAGCCCTTTTGCTCCGTCAACAATATTATTAAATTGCTTCTTGACACCCGTCCACATTTCTTTAGCGAGATTTATAAAGTTGGTTTTAAGGTTGCGGACCGAGCTGAGCATCTTACCTACAAATGAGTTAGAAATTGCTGTTCTGATTTCCGAGATTTTATTGGTAAAATTGCTTTTGACTAGTTGCCACATGTTGGATATGTTCTGTCTAAAGTTTTTCGCAAAGTTAAAGATACTTGAGATAATACGGCCAATAAAGGAATTAGTTACCGACGTTCTTACTTCTGTTATTTTTTTCAAGAATATTTCCTTAACCCGTTGCCATAGATTGGAAATGTTTTGCCTAAAATTCTTAACAAAGTTAATGACATTTGAGATGATACGGCCAGCAAATGAGTTTTTCATCCAGTTCCAAACGACGGATATACCATTTGAAAATGTCGTTTTTGCACCAGTCCACATCTGTTTGATGAATCCACCAAATGATTTGACTAGACCGCCAACGCCTTTGAGAATTTTTCCAATAAACTGCAGCTGTATCCAGTTCCAGACAACTTTTATGGCGCCAAAAAAGATATTCTTGACTCCTTCCCACATTTTCTTGAAATCGCCTGTAAAGAGGCCAGAAAAAACCTGCACCAAGCCCATAATGATTTTTAGGGCCCCGGAAATCACGCCTTTTATATTGCCCCAAACACTTTTGATAATGGCCAGGACAGCTGGCATGACAAATTGAATGGCTTTCCAAATACCATTGAAAACAGCACCGACTATTTTTCCTATATTCGATATGGCTTGAATAATGGAATCTCCGTTTTGCTTCCAAAAATCTTGCAGCACTTTTCCTTGTTCTTTGAAAAAACTAATGACAGCGCCAATGCCGGTTTTTAAACCTGCCAGTGCTTTTCCTCCAAGCTCTTTGAGTTTGCCAATCAGATTTCCGACGCCTTCTCGAAATGTTTCAGATCGTTTATAAAGAACAATGAATCCGGTAGCGAGTAAGGTCAATATTCCGATCGTGATTCCGACGGGTCCAGTTAGCGCGGTAAATCCTAAACGTAGCCATTTTAAAAATCCACCGGCCTCTGCGATGGATTTTGATAATTCCCCTACATTAGTTGAAACCTTGGCCACAAACCCGCCAAACGTCCCTAACACCGACAAAGCTGGGCCAATTCCGACCGTTATGGCGCCTCCGATCAATGCACCTTTTTTGATGATGTTTTGCATGGATGGAGATAAGTTGTCAAACCATGACTTTACTGATTTCACTTTATCTATCAATCCGGTGAACATTTCCCCGAATTTGACGCCAGCTTTTTCTGCAATGCCGCCCATGCTGTCAATCCTGTCTGTAAAATCAGCAACCAAAGGTTTCAGCTGAGAGAAAAAACCCCCGCCTTTTCCGCCGGCATCTAAAAAGGAAGCGCCCAGGCGACCGACTGCGGCCCAGGCATTAGCGATTCCCGCGGTAAAGGATTCCTCACCCATTTTTTTAGCCGCGCCGCCAATATTCTTTTCAATGGCGTTCATGAGCATTTCGGAAGAAATCATGCCTTTGCTGGCCATTTCTTCAACGGTCATTCCTGCCTTTTTAGCTTCTTCTTCTAACCAAACATAAACTGGCAAGCCACGGTCAGCCAATTGCCGCAATTCCCCGTTATATGCCTTATTAGACGTTTGGACTTTGTTTAGGATAGAGCCCATTTCACTCATAGACGCTCCCGCTATTGCCGCCGCATCACCGGTCAATGATAGATACCTTGTGAGTTCTTTGCCTTCTTTGACCCCAGCTGCTACGGCATTGGCCGCCGTAGTTGCCGCTTCGTCCATCCCAAATGATGTCCCTTTAACGGATTCCAGGGCCGAATCCATAATTTTTTCCACACCTTTGGCATCATGCCCAAGTCCCTTTAACTTTGCCCGGGCATTGTCTATCCCCACGAGACGGTCAAAGCCTTTTTTAAGTGCAATGCCGGCCAAGGCAGACGCCGCACCAACCGCTGGTAAAGTGAGTTTTTTCGTTAAATTTTTACCCAGGTCCTTGGTTTTATCGGATATGGATTTCAGACCGCTGCCAAATTTGACAAGAGAATCACCGGTTTTATAAAGTGTGGAGCTTTGGATTTTTTGCTGTTTTTGGAATTCCTTAAATTCCTGCGTAACGCCGTCCACATATCTTTCCAGGTTCTTTAGTGCTGCCGCTTGGTTGTTGTATTCACGGGCCGCTTTTTCGGCTTCTTTTGAGCCGAGTCCGTGCTCTTTTATCATATCCTCGTAATGCTCTTTTGCCGCCTTGGTGACTTCTTTTTGGACTTCCAATTTTTTGTTAAGTCCATCAAGGCGAGTTTGATATTTTTCTACAGACTGTTTGGACCTGTCGAATGCAGACATATTCAGTTTCATTTCTGAATTGACGGTTTTAAGGCGGTCTTTTAAACCTGTAAGTCCACGCTCTACTTTCAAAGTGTCCAAATCCAGGCCGATGGAAAGGCCCTTTATCCGTTCTGTCAAATGGTTTACCTCCTTTCTTATGTAATAAAAAAAGACTGCCTAAAAATTAGGTAGTCTTTAAGAGATTGCTTGAAATTTGCCCGTGATTTTATTTAGTTCTTTGTTTAAAATTTCTTTTATATTATTAAACTCCCAATAGGGAATTTCGATTAACGGAATGCTTTTTTCTTTGCAATATCTCCTTTTTATTTCATCGCGCTTCTGGCGTGCTTTAAATTGATGTTCCCCACCAAAATGCCTTGTCGGCTGATAGTGCTGTTTGCCATGAAATTCGATCAAACAAATTAATTTTTCATTATCAAAGATGCCAAAATCAAACGGTAAAGGTCTTTTGTTTCTGCAATCATCAAACTTTATTTGCGAAATATAATCAATTTTGTTCTTCAAAAGATATTTGCTAATTTCCCTTTCGCCGCGCGATTGGTTACATGCAGGACAACGAGTACCATGGGTAGTGAAATTAAAAGGAACAACTTTCCACTCAAAATAATTACAACTTTTATTATTGTGACGTATTTTTATTGGAGTGTCGGCATTAACATATTCGCCAACCACGGTGTAATTATCGCCTTCCAATTCTCGTACTTTCCTCTTAAAACCTTCAATGCCTTCTCTGGCGTTACCGGCGCATTTAGGGCACATTTGCCTTTTATCCACTAAGTTTGACGGAAGGACCGCCCACTCATATCTATCACACCTATCATTATTATGTCGAACTAACACTTTTGTGTTGCTATTTACATACTCACCTATAACAGTTATTTCACCTTCGAATTCTTTATTAACAAGTTCTTTAAATTCGTCATGAGTCATTCTATGGAAACCGTGACACCTGGTACACCTTTTACCTTCTCTGTTTTTGCTTCCCATAAAATTATCTGGTGTGGTTTTATACACATGTCCGTTCGGGCACATTACCTCCACTTGTTTTCTAGCAAATTCATACTTGCTGCCATTTACTAAAGTGTAGCGGGCCTTCTGTAGAGCTTCGTGAAACTTTTTCACTTTACTAAGTTTTAAACATTCTTTGCATCTATAACCATTATTAAAAACGCGAGGGGACACATCGTATACGTGATCGTTAGGGCATTTAACCTTTACGTGAGTCGTTGAGTCCACATATTTGTTCCCCTCTATCATCACATAACCGCTATCCTTTAAATTCTCATAAAATTCATTGGCAAAATGAAGTCTTTTATTTTCGAGATGACATTCCACGCATCTTCGCCCCAATTTAAATTTATATGGAGTAACACCATAAGTGTGACCATTGGGGCACGTAACCATTACGCGATCTTTAGATGTTTTGTACCTCGAATCCCCAGATAAACGGTATCCGTCACTGAGTAAAGATTGGTAGAATTCTTTTGCAAACCTATTACTTTCGTTTTCTATTAAATCTTTTAACACAGACCATTCACCCCTACTCCATTATATCACGGTGTTATCACCTTTACAATATTATGATTACACTTTATAATGTGTCTGGAGGTGGTCATAATGACAATTTCGAGCGATAAGACAAGGACTATGCTAACTCTAAGAAAAGAATTAAAAGAACAAGCACAGGAACGGGCAAAACAAGAAAACAGAAGTTTAAACAACTTAATAGAAACAGCCCTTATCGAATACCTAAATAAGTCCGCAAAATGATGCGGGCTTATTTAAGGAAGGTCCATAACAGACGTCACTTTTTTAGGTTTGTTCCTTTCGCGCAACAACTCGATTAAAAAGTGAAAAGGCGTTTTCATAATTTCGTTTATGTCTTTTCCTTCTTTTGTTAGATCAAGGATGAGTTTCTGTAAGTATTCCTTTTGCTTGGAGAAAGAAAAGTCCTCATCCGTTAACGCTTCTTCTCCAGGAATTTTTTTGTTGCATCAGATTGTTCCCCGCGTGCAACAAAGAAAATTTGGGATTGCAATTCATCAATTGCGTCCGGCGCATGGAGCCTTTGCCTAATATCATCCTTAGTAAATTGTCCGTTAAATATTTTTTGGGCAACAAAATCAGCCATTTCCAATATGGATTCGCTTCCTGTTATTTCGCCATTCTCCAGCTTTTCTGCAAAATCAACAGCTTCCAAAGTTACATCAAGAGGGATAAATGGCGACGTCCAGTATTTATCGAATTCGGGCTCCCCGCCTTTGATTACCTCTTCTGGATTCTTAATGAGTTCAATCATATTTCGTTTTAAATTTGCCATTCTATATTACTTCCTTTCGATTATAATTAACGCAAAAAAAGCCCTGAGCTTAAATCAGTCCCAGGACAGCTTAATTGTTGTATCCGTCCTGGAATCTGGTTTAAGATTTACGGGCTGTCTAGGGTGTTACCTCTGCACCAGGATAGGGTTTTCCGAAAATCGCTTGGAAAATTTCATCCCGCACAGTTGTTTCTCCTGGAGCATCTGTCCCCCTTAGGCGCATGACCTTCTGCCCTTCAATCACGCGGGACATAAATTCCCCTTCTACCGTTTCGTTTCCGAATTCAATGGACTCTTCCTTTGATGACCCGGACACAGATGGCATTGTAAATTTCCCTTTCACAAGACCATACCAGCTTTTTCCTCCGTCCTGATCTTCAATCGTGAAGACAATAGCGACGTATGGAGGGTTTGAATCCGGTCCATAAGCATCTAAACTACCAACCTTGGTTAATCCAAACAAAGCGCTTTTATCTTCTTCCGGAATCTTGTGGAATTGCCCGCTAACTGTCATTGGGCCATTTGACGTGGCCATCTCAGCCACCTCGCCGTCTCCAAAAGCTTTTACAATTTCCTGCTGTGCTTCCACGGTGATTTCTTGCAAAAATTTAACTCGTTCAATGTCGCCCTTCACTTTGTCAGTGTCATCCAGCACAGCATAATGAAAATCATTTACGTTGATAGCTGCTTTATAGCTTTTTCCAGTTGCCAACTTAATCACTCCTTTTAAATTAAAAAAGACACCTATAAGGCGTCAAAATCTTCTCGATATGCTTTTCCTCGATAGCGCCGGGCGTCACGATATGTGTTAGTGTCCTTGTCCCATTCAGGCGGCATACCGCTTACCTGCGCAAATCCTAATTTATCCCACATGATATTCTTAATTTGTTTGGCAATGGCGTCCCTTTTTGTTCTGCCGCCAGCACCTTGGACCCAAACTTCAATGTGAATGAAATAGTCATCGGTTAGCCAAACGTCATCTGCATAATCACCTGGCATTTCTGGACCGACTTCCTCCAGAACAATAATCGGGCCGAATTTATCACCTGTGGCTGGATACTCATAAAATTTAATCCTGTTGCCGACCTCTGCAGCAATGAAGGGATCTGATTTCAAAGCCTTATAAACTTCATCAAGAATATCCATCAGATTCCCTCCCTTATCGCCTTCTTGATTGCTTCCCGATAAGCATTTTCTGCATTTCTGAGAGCAAGCGCTATTTTACCTTTCCCGCGCGGCCTGGGATTCTTGACCGTTCCCCATTCATTCAAGTGAATAATTCGGTAACGCCCGTGGGGACCGCGCCAGTGGACCTTGATAGTGCGGGCGCCAGCTTGCGTGAAAGGTTCGGATATTGTTATTTCATCGTAGGTGTGACCTTTCGACTGTCCTTTCCCATCCGAAAAAGTCCTTACTTGAGCCTTTAACTCTTTGACAAACACTTCCGCCCCAGCTTTTAAAGCCTTATCGCTTATGCGCTGCATAGCTGCCTTGCCAAAGCGCTTTTCAAGTTCGGCAATTAATTTTTCTTGACCAGTTACCCTGACGCCCATTCTGTCGCCTCCGCTACAACTTTGATAAAACGCTTGTCCTTCACATCGGGATGCATTTTCTTGATATTGAAGCGAACATAATTCCCTTCATCGTCCTGGTAAGCATCATCTAGAACTGCTAAATAATGTTTGTTTGAAGGCTTGTACTCGCCCCGTGGATCCCTGATTCGAGCTGTCACAGAATAAAGGACGTTGGTGCTTAGAGATTCAATATCTTTCATGGAAGGCTCATAGATTTCTGCCCAACATTCCCACAGTTGCCGTTTTTCAACTTCTCCGGGTTCAGGGCCGTCGCTTGGGGCATATTCAAAAAACTGAATGCGCGTATTCAAATCTGATGCGTTACTCATTCGGACTCACCACAACTGAGAAGTTTTTCAGTTTTAAAATCAATGTCTCTAGCACTCTATTGTCTCGTTTTTCGAGTCCTCTATCTTCATAGTTTTGTGTGACAATCACCTTTATAGCTAGTTCATACAATGGATAGTCCGGGTCAGCCTTTTTCCTCTCAGCCACACCCGACAATGTTAATTCAGCTTTGGCCGCTTCAATTAATGAGAGGATGACACCGTCCTCGTAGGTGCCATCAACCCTCAAAAACTCCTTAACGTCATTCAACATTACCCTTCACCTTCTGGAGGAGGCTCCGGTTCAGTCACGTTCACAGTTGACGTTCCTTTTATGCTCGTCTTTTCGGTCGATGCGGCCGTAACTGTAGCTGTTCCTGCAGCAACGGCTGTCACTTTTCCGTTAGCATCGATGGTGGCGATTTTTGTATCAGAACTGGACCATGTAACCGTCTGCCTAGCAGTGGCCGGTGTGACAGCTGCTGATAGATTACGAGTAGCGCCAACTTCCAAGTTATTTGTTTTCGGCGAAATATCTACAGCTGTAGGTTCGCTGTAGGTTGTTTTGACTCTGATTGGATCGGATAGCTCACTCTCACCAACACTATTTTCAGCACTTACCTGATACGTGTATTCTGTATTCGGCGTCAAACCGGTATCGGTAAATGTTTTTTCAGTTAGCCCGCTTTTAATTTTTTTACCATCTCGATAAACGTTATAAGTCGTCAACTCCATTCCTCCTTAAAAAAGCCCTGAGCCCAAGGCTAGTCCCAGGACAATGTAATAGTTTTATCTGTCTTGGAACCCGCCTTGAGATTCACGGGCTTGTTAGGGTGTGGAAGTTACTTTCGCAATACGGAAAGCAGATTTCAACTTGATTTGATGATCAAACCAAGCCGTAACAACAAATTGCTCGATACCTGTTTTAACATCTTTGTCACGCTCGTAAAGCGTTGTACCAATGTCATAGTTAAAGTGAGAGTAGCTGAAGTCGCCTACAATCGGCTTAACCGCCGCATCACTGAACACTACACGCTTCCCAAGGACTTGTTCCGGTTGAGCACTATAGAGCGTAGCATTCCCGTTTGCTAGTTTTTCAATTATGTCGGAATAATCTTGGTAACGCATAACGATTGTTGCGTTTTCCCGGTAATCTTCATGTAAGTCGGCAATTGCCTTTCTAATAGCTTGATAGTAATCGTCGCCTTCGATTTCCTTGATACCTACCGCGTAAAAGGACATATGTTCCTCGCCTGTTTTAGGTGTTTCAGCGAAAGCAACTTTCCTTTCTTTTGCCGCTACCCCAGATTGAAGAGCATTTTCTACATGAGACACAAGGTTTGTGTGAGTTCCCTGCAAAACAGTTTCAGAAACTCCTGCAAAAACTTTAAATTTATTACGTCCGAAAGTAACAACGTCACCAGTAGCTTTCAATTCCTTTGCTGTTTCCTTATCTTGGATGAAGTCGTCATCATCAAGAGTAAAATTAACCTTTGGGATCTCAAGGTTTGTAATAGCAGTAAAAGTGGAAATTTCCCTCAATTGGTTTTTGACGAGTGGCTCAGAAATGATGTCATTCGCTACCGTTTTGGGTAGGAATTTCCCCCCGCCTGTGTTATCGTCTCCTAGCGCTTGATAAATTTCTTGGGAAACAGGCTTGTTCGCCATAACGTTTTTAATCAACTCAGCTTTTGCCTGGACGACTTTTTCTTTCGGATCAGCAACTCCAGAAAGCCCTTGAGCCTGTTTTTGCTGCGCAATTTTCTTTTTCTGTTCAGCTTCCATTTTGTCATGCTGTTCTTTAATGACATCAAAACGAGCTTTCAAGTCATCTTTTGACTTTTGCAGGTTTTGAATTTCTTCCATTGTTGCAGCCGGATCTACAGCTTTTTGAGAAAGTTCACCTTCTACTTTTTGAAGTTGTTGCCCAATAGTTAACAAGTTTTGTTTTAATTCATACAAAGTTTTCATATTTTATATTCCTCCTAAAATTGTTTTGGTGTATTCCTGTGAATATTTTGCATCATCAGCGATTTTTTGGCGCAGGGCCATTTCTTCGGCTGAAATAACTGATTCTTGTACAGCATTGAAAAGGTGTTTTGGCACATTTTGATATTGATTTAAAAGCTCAATATCGACACATGCAACTGCGTCTTTTTCTTCTTCCAAGATTGTGATATTGAACAATTCTGCTGCTTCTTCAGCATCTAGCCAATTGTCCTCCCCGTTTAGAAGTTCTGCGATTTTTTCATCAGTTAACAGATCGGTTCCTTTGTCCTTATAGGCCGGAATACATGTTTTAGATTCAATTTTATCTAACCAATCGGCTTGCTCGCGGCAATCAACAGCATTTGCACTCCACAGTGTGATCATCGGTTTATGAATCATGAGAAAAGTATTCTCATACATGTAAATGTTGTCAGCTTTCATAATTAAATAAGATGCTGCAGAAGCCGCAATCCCATCGACATAAGCATTAATAGTTATCCTGTTTTTAATACGATCCAACTGATTAATCATTGCATTTGTGGTAAAAACTGAACCCCCAGGAGAATTAACATACATGTTCAATGTCTTGACCGTTTTGGGTAAATCTTCTAAAGCCTGACGAAATTCGGTAATGGTTACATCTTCGTCTCTCCATTTATAACCACTGATAATGGCCCCATAAATAAAAAGATCTGCGGATTTTTCATCGGCAGATGCTTTCATTTCCCAAAATTTATTCGGTTTTTGATTCTTCCCCACTTCTATCACCTCCTTTACGGCGTTCTCTCGGATCCATTGAGATTGGATATAAATCTCCACTAACAAACAATTCAGAGGCATTCCCGCCTTCCGGCGGCAAGTCCTCAAACTGCCTGATTTCGTCCGGCTTAAACCAACCGCCCCTTACACCTGCCTGGTAGAATTGTGTTCTGGCTGCCATATCCCCTCTCAACAGACCATTCAAGTTGAACTTAAAATAATATCCTTGTTTCCTTTCTTGTTCGGTGAGCAACTTTCGATTAAATTCATGTTCATATTGCCGCACAATAGGCGTTAATGTCATTTGTACAAATTGAATCATCATTTGCTCGTTTGACGAATAACTTTGCCCTTCATCGTCATTTAGAAAGGACACAGGAACATTAAACACGTTTGCCACCCGTGAACGAGTGATTTTTTCGGACTTCAATGTGTCTGACGCGAAATATTTCTTGTCAATGGGGTCAACAGTTACTCCCGGCTCTTGGAATAACACTCCTCCATTTTCTCGATAAAAAGTCCTTAAGTTTTCGGTAACTTGCTTTCTTTTTTCCTCGTCTATGTTAGATCCATAAGTGATGACAAGACTCTCTTTCTTTTCCATCTCTGACAGGCTAAACTCTTGGACCGCTTTATCATATAACAATGTGTTTTTTAGAACTTCCAACGGGCTTATCCCCTGCCAGCGTGAAGCGCCAGTAATATGTTTTACATGCAACATGTTCATGTTGTGGATGTAGTAAGTTCCGTCGGTTCCAAGCACTTGATACCATAATGATTCATCATCCTTGTTCAAAAAAGGAGTAACGTATGTTGGATCAATAGGAATGAGGGCTTCAACTTGCATCCGAATGTCTCTTATAATAAGCGCATAGGCATTACCGTGCTCATTTCTTGATACTTCCATTTTGTTAATAAAGTCAAAGCCGTTCATATTTGGGTTTGGGGCATTGACCAAAATATCATAAGCCTGATTCGTTTTTTGTTCATAACTTTGATGCAGCTTTATCGGCAGCGAAGAAACCGTATTGGCCAAACGGGAAATAACGGAAAAAATGGTCTCGTTTGTCGCCAATCTGCTGTTATCAATCCCCCAAAACGTACGACCGAACCAAGATGAAAAGTCGTACATCTTCCCTTTCCATCCAGCAGCCGCTCCTTTGGCCGCCGCCTTAAATCGGTTGAACCATTTCAAACTCTCACCACCTTTCAAGCATTTAAAATATCGTTCACTGACATAAACTCGATATTTCCCTCACCCGCCGGCTCAACCATTCGCCCCATAACCTCTGTGTGGGCATTTAAAAAGGCCGCAAACCCGTCTATTTTACGGTAGCGACCATTCTTTTGAGGTAAATTATTCCGATTTCGATCGGGAACCATCTTGACGTTATTAACGTACCAACGGAAAAGTTTGTTGTTGTTAAAAATTACTTTTCCATCGATGAATAACTCTTTGCAATCATCCACAGCAGGACCAAGCGTTAGAGCGCCTTGCCTTACTTTCATTGTTTCGAACCCGTGATTTTCTAACGATTTATTTAAACGAAAAGCTTTTGCTGGGTCATAAGTGATCAATTCGATTGTAAATAACTTACTTTTCTCGATAAACCACTCTTCCACAAGTTCTTTTTTCACGTATTCGCCTGGAACAATTGTTAGCAGACCTTCTTTTTCGAATTCACGATACGGAATATTTTCATTCGCCGCCTCAACTTTCTTTTCCGGAATCCATGAGTGAGAGAGAACAAAAACTTCACCTGTATCAAGTGGGAATTCAAGACAAGCACTTGTAAAGTCCTCTGTATCGGACAAATCATACCCACCTACACACCGGGATCCACGCAGTGAATCAATGTCTATCATTTTGTTGTTGCGCTGAATCGTTTTGAAGTCTAGGAAACTTTGTGCGTCAGCCTTAACAAAGAAATTAAACTGCTTCGTGATAAAGTCTGACCGTTCCTCAGGAGTACGTTTGTCTTTCTCCCAATCTTCGACCAAAATATCCAAGTCTAGGGAAACACCCATATTTGGGTTGGCCTTAATCCACGCTTCCGGCTGCTCAAACTCTTTTTCGCTATCAAGTTCGGCGATAAAATAAAAAGTACGCTCGTCTTCAAGCGCACCTTCAAGCACATCTGCAGACTGTTCATAATAGTTTACAAGTGGACCATCCAATTGGTAGCCTGCAGTTGTTATATACAAAATCAACGGCTGTTTACGGGAACCACGCGATTTTTTGATAACATTTATCAGTTTATAGTCTTTGAATTCGTGGATCTCGTCAAAAATACCCAGATGCGTATTCAATCCGTCAAGATTTTCACTGTCGGATGCTCTTGGTTCAATTTTAGAAATCGTCTTATCATAGAAAATTGCATCTCGGGTTGGCCTGAACTGTTTTCGAAGCTTAGGTGATTTTTTAACCATCGCCTTTGCTTCATCAAAAATGATGCCCGCTTGCTTTCTAGTGTTGGCCAACAAGTAAACGTCAGCGCCATTTTCACCGTCTTTACTGAAAGAATAGAGGGTTAATCCGCTAACAAGAGTAGATTTACCGTTTTTTCGACCAACAAAAATAAGGCCCTCGCGAAAGCGCCTTATACCTGTATCCTTATGAACCCATCCGTAGAGAGAACCAACAACAAAATGCTGCCACGGTTGAGCTACAAGCTGACTGAAATCCCCTTTGGATGGTTTGCAAAATTTTTCAATGAACCTTATGGGCCGGTGCCCTTTTTCTTCAACAAATATCCAAGGAAAATCATCAGTTCCTTGTCTTTTTAAGTCTTTTAGGTGCCTTCTGGCAGCCATTTTGTTCTTTTTACTGGCCTTTATATTACCTTTGACAACCTGTTCAGCGTACCAAGTGGTTAGTAATTTACCAGATGGCTTCTCGAGAATATGGCCTTTCTTAACCTGCTCTTTTTTCCAAGTGATAAAGCTAAAACTCTTTTTTGCCTTTTTAACGCTGTCAGAAGTTGTCGAAGTCGTCATCGTCATCCCCACTCACTATTTTCTTTCTTTGAGCAGGTGTCAATCCGAGTGACTTTAATAGGTTATTCAATGTTTGTACAGTCTTAGTCAATTCAATTGAAAGGGGGTTTTTAACCAAATTTGTGGCCCCGGCTTTGTTTGTATACTCATACATTAATTCGGATTTTTTAATCTCCCTTTGAAGCCGTCTATAAAATTGGTGAGTTTCAATATACAGCTGGATGAGCTGTTCATCTGATTCCTCGTAATTTTCACCTAGATATTCGATCAACATTTTTTTAGTAGGAACTGCCATTTGTAGGTTACCCCCTTTCATAAAAAAAATTCCCGCGGTGTAAGCGATGGGCCCCGCCCCGGTCCCCAAGCGATCCGAACCGAATTTTCGGGGTAGGGGGGGCTATGTTATTTCCGGATTAGCTTCAAATTCAACGACGTTCAAGTTTCGTTTTTTTCGCTTTTCTTTTCGTTTTCCTCTGTCTGGATGCCGTTTCTCATGACAAGATAAACACAAGCTGACAAGGTTTGAAGGTTCAAAAGCCAACTCTGGGTAATCCCGCAACTCTTTAATGTGATGAACCATTTGCGCCGCAACTACTTGATTTTTTTTCAAATGGTCTACGCACAGGAAATTATCACGACACAAAATAACTTCTCTGCACTGTCTCCATTTCTTTGACTTGTAGAACGACCTGGCTTCCTGATCGCGTTTGTATTTATCGTAGTGTTGTTGACTGTTCTTAATATAAGGCATGCTCTCTAATCCTACGCTCTATGCGATTGGATGTAGGTTGCTTGTTCCCTGTCTCTTGATGTTCAATAATATAAGTTAATCCACCACCGTCATCAGCTGTAGATGTTTCCCAATCAAAAAGAATGTTCTTCTTGGACTTAACCTCTTCACCTTTATAAAATACTTTAGGAACTGAATTTTCATCTTGTAATTCGATTGTTAATAAAGGTTTAGGCTTTAAATATTTTTCCCGAACCTCTTTCCATTCGTTACTGTTATAAAATTTCCTTTCCTCTTTTCGATCTTCCGAAATAGATCCTAATGCATATATAAATGCATCTACTGCATCTTGAGCACGCTTATCATCAATCTGCTTTTGTATTTCCTTGTTTGGTTTCCAGTCATCTTTCAAATACTTATGGATATAAAATAAATCTACATAAGCACCATTACATTTAGGACAGACGCTAATCTCTTTCCATTCTTTTTTTGCTTCATAAGTACTGCCACCGTGACCACAGACCAAACAATTTCTTACATATCCTCTATTAGTCAATTAATACATCTCCTTTAATGCATAATTAAAAAGACACCCACTAAGTGAGTGCCTTAAATATTAATTATTCCTTTGTAAATTCCGATTCAATTGGTTCACCTATCGTTTCGTTGAACTCATCTTCATCGTCCCAAGGTGGTTCAAAAGTAACTTTAAATGACTCCGGTACTTCGTATTCTAAGTCCACCTTTACAAATCCTTTTGTTTTAATACCAGGTTTGCTATTACCTATTCCATACATATCATCAGTTTGCGCCTGTTCTTGCTTGTCAGTAATTAATTCCATGTCCATATTGTATTGAACTGTTTTATCTGTATCGTTTAGCGTTTCTGCAAAGACGCCAATTACATTTTTTTCTTCTGTGTCTTCCAATAACGCAATAGAAAACTTAACTTTATATCCATCGAAATCAATATAATTGAACCCATCTTCATCAGTATCATCATTTGAATACCAATCTTTTATAAGATACGTATAATCCCATTCGTCATTAAATACTTCAATGCCGTTATTCTTATTACCAGCTTCCATTGGGTCGTCCGTTTCCTTTAAGAAACCTTCTTCATCAACCTGCTTTTGTTGATCGTCTTGCACATCTGGTTGTTCCTTTACCACTTCATCGTCCGATGTTTTTTCATTACTTCCGCAACCCACTAAAACAAATAATACTGCTGCAAATATAAACAATACCTTCTTCAACCCATCAACCCCCTACACGTTTATGTAGGTCTATTGTCTGATAATTGGAAGAAATATGCAATAAGAAAAACTAAAAAGAGAAGCCCAGTCCTCGGAAGAAAACATGGGCCTGATCACTACACACATCAAAGTCATGATGCCTACATACAACTTTCGACACTACCATAATAACACGTTTGAGCACCCTGAAAGTATCATCTTAGTATCATTTTCCATTTTATTAACGTTCACCCAGCTCATGAGCAATCGCATACACAATCTGTTTACGCCATCTTAAAGCGGTCATCCTGCCAATGTTACACTCCTTAGCAATACCTTCCCACGTTAATTCTCCTGGACGTTCCCAATAATAAAGATTCATGAGTTTCTTTTTATCATCATCTAATCGTTCATATATTTTTTTGATTGCATCCGTAATGGAATACATGCGTTTTAATTGTTTGTGTTCCAATAAAGCTGTGACTTTACGTTCAACAGGACTTATATTTGCTCTCACTGAATTCTTACCAACGTTCGTATTTTCGTCATGGTTATTTGTTGTGCTATGTTCAATCTCATATTCTATTAATTCGATATGTTTCACGGTTTCATGATACGAATAAATTTCACTTTCGATGTATTTAAAAGTAGACGGTTTTAATTCATCTATTTGCTTAATATGCAATTTCGTACCTCCTTTAATGGTTACAAATAGAGTTACATCAAGTTACAAATGATTTGTAACCCTAAAAACCTTGATATATCAACGTTTATAGTTTCTGGTTACAAGGTTACAAATGTTTTCGGATCTTTTTTTTATTTATTTATTTTTCTTTATTACTTATTTTTATATAAATATCTATATTTATTTGTAACTAGAAAGAAAATATATAGTATAAACCTATATATAATAAGGGTTTGTGACGGTTACAAATGTATTTTTTATTTGTAACCTAATTACATGATAAAAAGCTTCGCAATCCCTTATATACCAACGGTTTCAGCCGGTTACAAATGTCATGCTTGATTTGTAGTACTATTTGTAACCAAATCGTATATCCTCACTGTTTTTCCATCCTTTTTAACCGGCTTACTTCTAAAACCAGCATTACTTAAACGCCTTCCAAATTCACGACTTCCAACTTCTTTCAAACCATTTTCTGTACAATAAGCAACATACTTTGCATAAATGCCCGTTGTTCGTTTTCCGGATATGCTCTCGCTGTACTCGTCAATAAAGGCGGCAACATTGTCGCTTTCAATAAAATATTGTTTAGTTTTATTTTTAATTGTAATGGATTCAGATATATCCGTTCCATTCGCCTTAATCCTCTCAATACCGGTTAATGCTAGGTTAAGCAGATAAGATTTAGCCGTATCAGATGACAGTTTGTCATCAATCTCATTGTCAATATTGGTTACGACGTTATCGCAAGGGATGACAATCACACGTCGCATAATTCCCCCTGATTTATCTTTAAAAATCGGCATGTCATTACAGGTAAAAATTAACGTTGCTTTGTTGTTTACTTCCACTGCACTTTTATAAATTGGCCTCACCATTATTGGATCACCCGAAGCAAGCGTCTTAAAATTACTAGACTTGTCCAAGTAGCTGGCATCGATATCATCCCCGATATTTACAAGTTTACCCACAAGGCTATAAACGCTCGTATCATCGTCAAATTTATCAAGAGGCAAGAAATTTGCTGACTCACTAATAAAGTTTTTTATCATTTTTACAATCGTTGACTTACCATTCTTCCCTTCACTTCCTTGAAAGAAAAACACTTTGTGCGGAAACGCTCTAGTCATGAGCATATGGCCAAACATTTCCTCAATAACCATGCGAAGATCTTTCCTTTCACACGTTAAGAAGTTTAAGAACTCATCAACTTCTTTGTTAAATACAGCAGGATCGTAGTCCACATCTAAATAAAATGGTGTAAAGCCCGTATCGACTTGTATAACCTCTCCATCATCAATGATATAACCATTACGCAGCTGAATTGGGAAGTCGTCATAATCAATACGTTCTGCCTTTATTTCGAAAAGTGTAAGCAGTTCTTTATGCTGTGAGGGTTTTAATTGAATTAATCGGTCAATTGCTCTAAGTAGTAAATTATCATCGCTGATATAACGGGCATTCTGTTTAAAATACAACCGATGCTGATAAAATTTAATGTCAAGCTTTTCAACAAGGACTTCTGAAGTCATCACCATATCTTTAGGGTTAAGGTACTTGTTATTGTTCTTTCCTATATTTTTAGACAGTACACTTTCAATAAGTCTCTGAAGTTCGCGTTCTTTCATCGGCTCTTGGAACACATACTCATTAATAAAAGCAGCTATATACGTTACAGATTTATCATCAGGCTTGTACATTTCCCTCATTGTAAGTAAGTGAGTAAACAGGCTGCTGTTACGCCCGTCACCGTCTTTCATTTGGTAAAGGAGTTGCGATAGTTTACTAGGGTATAATTCAAAAGGAAGAGACGGGAGATTGTCCCAGTCTCCTAATAAGTGGCCATTATCTAGCTCTCTCATATACCCGTTTTGCTTTATAATTCCTATAGCACGGTTGCTTGTTTTATAGTCAACAGTTATTCCTGCATTGACTAATTTATTGGTCCAGTTTTTAATGAGTACGTTTTTAGGTTTCTTATAATAAAGATGGAAACCGCGATTTGTATATACTTTTAACGTTGGATATTTGCTGTAAATATATCCGCCAACGTCAGTAAAATCATCAAAATCCACAACCACAATGTCGTTATTTAAAAGGATGGCTGCATCTTTATAGTTCGTGTGATCTGTTGAAAAGATATCAAATGAATGTTTGGCTTCCTTGCCGTCCAGTTCAATGTATTTAAGGAAGCCTGTCTTAGCTGCTACAGTGATGGGAATACCTCCCTTCTTTATGTCTCTAATTCCTCTGTCTAACTCACATTCCTAATTGTTTAGCTGTCGCCAGTACCGCCATGTGCATTGCTTGACCGCTAGTAAATCCTTGTTTGATTAGCTCGTCATAATTTTCTTTTGTTACCTTTGCAAATGTCGGAATTACAGCTAAAACACCAGGCAAAGCTTTTCTTATTTCGTCTTTAAGCATTTCTATTTCAACTTGGGAATATCCGTTAAATTCCATTCTTTCCCCTCCAATGTTTTGGTTCCTATTTCATGCAAACGCGACAAATACGAAACTTCTAAGCATTGTTCCCTTGATAATTCAAGCATTTGTTCGATGGTTTCACGCAATCTGGCATTTTCATGTCTATATGGCTCGTTTTCGTCCTCTGCTTCTTTCTGTTTCTTTTGATGATAATTAACTAACTTTTGTAGTACCTCAACGGTGGATATAAGCCAACCGATATCTTCTAATTCCGATTCATTAATTTCGATGTATTGAGACGGCGAATTCAATTCCAACATTTTTTTGTTATGTTTATGGTTCTCTTTTATTTGTTCAAACCGTTCAATCTCCATTTATTTCCTCCAATGCTTTACGTGCTGTTTCGCCTTCGTTATCCTTATCCATTGTGTCTGTATAATAATTGTCTTTGTTAGCGTAAAACGATAGTGCTTTTTCTAATCTTATTTTTTCTAAACTGCGCTCGCCGTCTCGCGTTCTTGCTTTAGTCAATGCACGTGTGATAATTTCGATTGTGTTATTTAAAAGTTCTATTTCCTTATGCTGTTCCTCCACTCGTTCAGCTTGTTCGATAAGATATTCAATATCTTCGTTAGGGAAACTTAATGTATATCCATTTCGATATAATAATTCTCTCCTAGCCTTTATCTCTTCAAACCGTCCTTTATCGGTCATTCCTCAACCTCCAAATAAAACAGCTCAATTTCACTTTCAGTAGCACGCCTGTATCCCTCTTGAGCATTAATAATTTCCTCTTCTGCCTTAGTCCTAATCGGCAAGACAACTTTGTAATCATCGTGAATGGCGTAATCGCCTATTTTCAAGTCGTTCATTCCGAATCACCTCTTTTTGCCATGCGATTTGTTCAGCATCTGACATGGTTAGAATGTCTTTATTCATGAAGCTTGTCCTCCTTATCGAAAAAATTCCGTATGCAATCTTCACAAAACATACTCCGGTAATGACTGACAACGTTGTCTTTGCATTCGATACAATATTGCATGCTCATTACCTCCTTCGCTATAAAATCGGGATGTTCATTAAGCATCTATTTTTAACTCACCCACTCCCGCCAATATTCGTATTCCTTGTTATCTATCCATCTTTTGGTTTTGTTATTTTCGTTCAACCAATCGGTTCCAACAGATAACCAGTAAAACAATTCATATTTGATACCTTTTAGAGAAGTTAGTTGTCTTATTTTTGTTTTCACATTTCGCACATCATCACTCCTACACATTTTGTATCAACTGTTCGGTATTCCTGAAATGTTCAATTGACTTGCATGGTTAACCCTCCATCACATCGAAAATCGAAACTTGTCCTCTTTCAAGAATGGCGCGTTCCATATTCTTTTTAGCGACATCAAAATAACTTGGTTTTAGTTCAACCCCTACAAATTTTCGATTCATTTTCAAAGATTGATAACCTTCTGAACCGATGCCTAAGAATGGACTTAAAACCGTATCGCCTTCTTTTGACCATAATGTCAAAGCTCGTTCAATCACATCTAATTGCAACGGTGCGATGTGCCTTTCGTCTTTTTCATCCCTTGCTGATTCTCTTTGAAGAGTGTTTGACTGTCTAATATCCATCCATACTGGAGATGCGTATTTCCTCCATACTTGATGTGAATATACAGGAGGTCCAACATATGCCTGTTTCTTATTGAACGATTCTTTGTCTATAGGTGGTCTTTTGATTTTAGGTGCATCAGGTTCTAATTCACCCGCATAACTCTCTAGACCATACGGATGGTCAATTGGATCAGCATTTTCACCTGGTTTTCGAACGGTTATTAAATAATCTGGCAGTCCTTGTCTGCAAAGTGACGAATCTTTTTCAATTTGCTTATGCATCAATCCAAGTGCTTTTGTTCGAGTTGCTTCAGTAAGAGGATCTTTCCAAATTGTCGCTTTTGAGTGATATATAAATCCTTCTGACTGAAATAAACGGAGCATATCCCCGGGAAAGTCTTTAAGTCCTATATATCCGTCACGCTCTTTTAATGCAGGAATATCCATGCAATGAAAACTTACGAGTCTACCAGGCTTAATTACCCGGTAAAGTTCTTTAACTAAAAATCTGAAATGCTCGTAAAACTCCTTATCTGACTTGCTATTTCCCATGTCGCGATCTGAATTACTGTATGTGTAAAGGCTTGAAAATGGAGGGGAAAAGACTGAGAAGTCAATGCTGTCATTTGGCATACCTCCCACAACCTCTACACAATCACCGTTGTAAATCGCATAATCTTCATGTAAAACTTGGTCTAGTATGTTCATACGACTGATTTCTCCTTTAAAAAAGATGGAAGCTTAATTTTTTCTTTCGTTTCATATAATGTTTTTTCCATTTCTGTGGACTTAATATTTTTTGAAGTAATGTTTTTCGTAAAAGCAACCATACCCTCAACCATTTTCTGAAAATCTTCTTCTTTGCGTTGGATATTTGAAAGTACATTGCCTTCTAGTTCAGAAATGATTATATGGACATTTACAGACTTTTCTTGTCCGAACCTCCAACAACGCCTAATAGCTTGGAAAACCTGTTCAAATGAATCTGACAAACCTACGAACGCCATATCAGCGCAATGTTGCCAATTTAAACCCATTCCGGCGATGGATGGTTTTGTGACAAGAACACGAATCCGGCCTTCTGAAAAGTCCATCATGGCTTTTTCTTTATATTCCGGCTTGTCCGAACCTTTGATCTCCACAGCGTCAGGTATTAATTCAGTTAACATCTTAGATTCATCGTTTAAGTCACACCATACAAGGAAAGGCTTGTCTGTCGCATTTACTATTTCAGCGCACTTTTTAACTCTGTCCTTGATGGTTTTTCTCCTAGCTTGCCGTCTTTCCATAAGTGTTTCAGCTTGAACGGGAATAAGTGATCCTTCATCTACTTCAGCGGGAATAACTACCTCTTCCATATTTAAAGGCGGTAAATCAAACGCGCCATCCTCATATCCTAAGTCGCTTGGTTTTTGAATAAGCACAGCCCAGGATGACACCCACTCCCAGAATTTAGATGCACCATGACCTTTTAATCGCCATTTTTGCGTTTCTCCGCCATCGTGGACGAAAAACATTGATAACATTTCAGTCCTGCTCATGACGTTTAAAAACTCACTATGATTTCCTAATTCCATAAAATCGTTAGGTGCTGGCGTAGCAGTACAAGCAAGTTTAAAAGGCGTGTTTTTAAAACTGTCTATAATCATCGTTCTAACTTTCCCAGTAAAACTTTTAAGTATTGAACTTTCATCAAGCACAATTCCTGAAAAATGGATTGGATCTAATTTGTGTAAAATTTCATAATTTGCTATGTTTAAACCGTCTGTAACATCATTGTTTTGGCGAACGTGGGTTACAGACAGATTTAACTTTTCTTGGGCTTCTCTTACAGTCTGTGACGAGACTGCGAGAGGAGCCAATATTAATATTTTTCCATTTGTTTTAATGCTTACTTGTCTTGCCCATTCCAATTGCATGACTGTCTTTCCTAGCCCTGTTCCAGCGAATATTGCAGCTTTTCCTTTTTTAAGTGCCCACTTTACAATGTCCTTTTGAAAGTCGAATAGCGTTTCATGTAATTGATTTCGATCAATATCAAACCCACTAATGTTTTGTTTTAACTGTTTGGATTTTAAAAACTTTTGATAGTCTCTCATTCAATCCTCTCCAAAGTGATGTAATAAACAAGATTCTCATAAGCATTTAAGTAAGACCTCATTGGATGAACAACTTCCCATTTACCAGTTTCTAATTTTTCTTTAACTCGGTTAAAAACCTCTATTTTTGTCCATCCTTCAATCCGTACGTTCCGACATACTATCCGCGGATCATAACGTTGCATCATTTTCCTTCACCTGCTCTGCAATCGCTACGGCAACGGCGGCGACTTGAATTAATTCTTTGTATAGATCGCTTGCATCTGAATTTTTGTAAGAAGTGCAATCTTTTTGCATCGCTTGGGAAACTTCGCCTACTTCCTCGACAAGAATAGTTAGCCAAAAAGGATAGTCATGTCTTTGCAGACCCCATTTTGCGTTTTGAGCGATTCTTTCTTGGTTTACATCTAATAGAGCTAAACTTGTTAAATCTCTGTTTAAAAATGAATCTAGTGCATTTCTGAGTCGCCGAATTTCCCTTACAAGATATTTTGAGTAATCAGCCATTTCTTCCAAGGCCATCAGTTTCCAGTCGTAATCTTCGTCGACTGCATCATCAATCGAACGGTCATACTTTTCTAATCCCTTTTTATCCTGTGCATCTATGATGGCTGCAAATCCATCGACAACTGCTTGACTTATTTTTGGTCTTTTAACTTTCACATGGGTCACCCTTTCAACAACTCCTTGATTTTATTTAGCTTTCTCTCAGCCTTATTCACCTTCTGCAATTCGATCTTCAGTTTTCCGTTTTCAATCCTGAGCATTTCAATTTCACTTTCATTAGCAACTTTCTTTTCCAATCGTTCAACCGTACCCCTTAGTGATTTATTTCTTGACGTTAAGCGATTGACTTTTTCTTTTAATTCCTCATTTTCAAGTTCAAGCTGCATGATTTGTTTTTCGTATTTTTCAAATTGGGATTGGAGTTGTTCAAGGGCTGTCATGGTTTAATCAACTCACTTAAAGAGACAGGAAACTTTTCAAGAGCCAATTCTTTTACAGCATGGGCGTATTCTTGGATTTCCTTCTGCGCATCGCTTTCCACACGTTGGTTTATAAAATGAGCAACTGACTGTAAACTTGCTGTCCAGTACCATCTCACGTACATTCCGTATGCAGGAAGGAAGAGACGGGCTTGTTCGGCGCATATACCATTTTCTAATGCCCATCTGTAATTTTGTTCCCCTCTAAAAACCGTATCCATAAGCCTGTGAAGGGCATCCATTCCCAAATCATCATCTACCGGTTTGCCACTTCCTTGTTTGGAATTGTTTGGAGCCGACCGCCAACTTTTCGAACCCGGAACATAAAACTCTGGTTCCTCTGTTACATACCTTCTTGATGATTCGTTCCAGGCTTCCATCGTGTGGTTACTGCCCACTACGTACTTCCACCATTGACGGGCCACCATGAGAGGGGCATAAACTTCAAATTGCAACGTTGCATGTCTGAATGGTGAAGTGTGTTCATGTGTTGCAAGGAATTTAATTAAGCGTTTATCTTTATCGCTTAATTCGTCTGTTTGTTTGTCATAGCTGACACGAGCCGCGTTGACTATCGTTGTATCGTCGCCCATGCAATCTACTAATCTTACATAACCTTTATCCAGTACGTTTATTTTTGTCATGATATTTAAAAACTCTCCTTCCATACAGGCCATATTTTTCAAGCTGCCATTTTACAGCGTCCTGTTCGATGCCCAATTGAATCGAAATGTCGAAAGTGCTTTTTCCTAACCCCCATAATCTAACCAACTCCGAAAGCATGTTTTCCTGCCATTGCCGCATTTGAAGTTCCCTAGCCGCTTCATATTTATAATCGAGCGGACAATCTTCGTATAGGCAAATTTGAATTAGTTGTTGTTTAGTTGCGTCTTCGAAATGAATCAAAATAACCACCTTTCGGTTTCTTTGATATACCAGTTCAAATCAAGATTTCGTTTATTAAAAGTGTCTAACGTATCGTTATGAACAATCACATTCTCACTGGTGAAAGGTATTTTGTTGTACCTCTTTGTTCTGGCAACGTTTTTAATTTTATAAATGGGACCCAACTGTTTGTCATTTGTCGCAAACACTCTATTCACCTTTTGAAGTTCAATCATTTCACCGTCAATGTTTTGAACGATTCCATTAAAAGTGCTTCCTGCTTTGGCTATTAGTTGAAACCGATCCAATTCATTTCGTTTAAAGCAGCCAATGACCGTTTTATGTATTGGAATGTCATAGATGTAATGGTCAACAAGCGCTTTGTCGATAACGGTTAAACTATTTCGTTCATAGTCGCCGCCATCAAAATTGGCAAATCTGCCTTTTGCTGAGACTTTACCGTCATGATATTGAATGACATAATTGTTCACGTCTCGTTGTGCTATTTTCTTGATATAATCAACATCTAAACTAAGCTGATAACGATTTTGCCAATAATCCAAAACAATCATAATGTCATTTTTCAACTCATCATCATATTGAATGATTATCCCGTCCGTATTAGATTGGATAAGTTTGCAAAAGTTTTGTAGTAATAAAATTAAGTGAGTAAGAATAAGTTGACCGTTTACACAGATATTATTTGCTTGTAGTGGGTCATAAAGTGGATTGTATTCATGTTTCATAGCTCCATAGGTGCTATTTAAAATAATCTTGTACACACCCTGCTTGCTATCTTTTATTTTTTTAAGCCGTAATCGTTCATCATACATTTGTTTAAATAACCCAGGCTCTTTGCTGGCACGACTCATAAAATTGTTGTTTATCATGAGTGATGGATAATACGAAGAGACGTCAATGGCCATCATGTCCCCCTCATGTACATAGTTTTCAATCGCTCCGTGAAGTCCACCAAAACCAAACACATGAGGAACGCCTGCAATGACACGTTCATATTTTCGGGATTCTAATTCCTTGAAATCCGTACCACCTTTAAAATCCTGCTCAATGTCTTTGTAAAATTGAACAATATCTTTGGGTAACTCATGGATGAGCAATCGTTTATCATAGACAAGATTTATCCTGTCGTTTGGTATGTCGTGTTTCTTACATTTCAAAACATCTGCTGACAGCCTGGCCCTTGTTTTCTTAACTGATGCAGCAGGCAGTTTGAACGTCTGGACAATTTCGAATTTTGAAGAAAAATAATCTTCTCGCTTTTCGAATAACTCTTTTGTTGTTAGGACATCGTTTTCACAGTATTTAAAAGTACGTTCGATTTCTTCGTCATTTAACGGTCTGTTCAGATTAAAATCAACTGGCGTTTCATGGATATTTAAACCTATATTGGCTTGTGTCTCTTTTAAACCGACACCTAGCTTTAATTCCTGCATAACATCAAGCGTTATCGGCTTATTAAGAAACAGTTTAGGCTTTTTCTTTCTGATAATTTGCTGTGATACTTCATAGGCGTCCATATCTCGTAACAATGCAGCCAAAATAAAATCATCGTAATTGTAGTTATTAAAACCTATTAAAAACTGGACAGTGGACAGGTAACGCTTGAGAGCGTCCCTGTCGTTGTGAATACGTGTTAACTGTCCATCTTTTTCAAATACGACTAACCAATCTTTAGTGAATACTTCAAAATCGTAAAAGGTAAACAATGAGCATCACACCTTAAAACGGTGTAAACTCTGATAGGTCAAAGTTTTGGAACCCGCTTTTGCTTGTTTTTAATGTAAGTGTTAGCTGCTGGCCGAGAGCATGTTTAAAAGCTTCCACCAATGTTAATTCGGGCTGGTCCAAATCGTCAGGCGTCAACTCTACACCTAAAAGAGCAGCATATTTAAAAGTACGCTTAATATTTTGGTTAAGCATTTTTTCACTGGAGAAGAAAATCCCGCCAAAATACTTTCTATTTTCATATCCGTCATTCAAAATTTCCAATTCAAAATTGAGCCATTCTGTACCCTTGTCATTCGTTCTCCATTGGACATCTGTAAGCATGGCGTCATATTCACCATCAGGCAAGTTATCAAAATCACTTACAGGATCCGTTTCAGGATTAAAACCTTCTGCTAAAATTTGAGCTGCCATTTCTTTTAAATTCATAATTTATAGTCTCCTTTTTGTTGATTTTTTCATATTAGACGTTAGCTATACTGACATTCAGTTGAACTTATAACCCTTCCATCTTCCAAATGAATTAACATCAAAAGAGGCTCTTCTATATCATCACGAATAACCTTTCCTTTTAAGGTTTTGCTAGTGTCGTAGTTAAAACAAACTCGTACTTCCCTGCCTAAGAAACTCCCTTGTTTTGGAAATTTATTGTAACTTACATTTTGATGAACTCCCATTTTCATCTTCCTTTCTCGTTTAAAATTATCTATTAACTTTTTTACACCTGCGGACTGATCCTTGCCGGCCTTCCTGCTACTTTCGGTTGAGGTCCTTCTGTCTTTGGCGGTTCTTGCTTAGGTTCCGTTTTAGGCTTGTCCTCTTTCGGTTCTGCAGGAGCTTCTTCTGCATTGATTTGTTCTTGCTGTGCTTCCTGTTGTCTTGCCCTTCTTGCGGCTTCCTGTTGAGCTTTGGCTGCTTCTTCCTGCTGCTGGACTATCTTCTTTGCTTCATCCGTGCTTGTCTTTTTCGACTTATCATAAGCACCAATAACCGTATCTAGTAAACTGGCAATCCGTTCATCGTCTACCTTGTCGCGAGTATAGTTTTTTCGTTTGGATTCGACTTTGCGAATGTAGTTCTTACCAACTTTGCGGCAAAGGATCGTGTAGTCACTGTTACCATTTACAATGTTCAGCCATTTTAATTTCAAGGAAGGGACGTAAGTTTCCACATCGTTTTCTTCAATGATTGTTAGGCGGGAAAGATAAAGAATGTTGATCTGTTTTTTCATGGATAATTCTTTTAGTCTCATGACAAAGACCCGGACCATCATTTCAAGCATTTGGTGACCTTTTCCCCAACTGATATCGCCGACTGATTTAACCCCATGCTCTTCTGTAATTTCCTGTTCAAACATCGTAACGATGTCATCGATTACGTCAATGACAATTGTTTCAAACGTGTGATTTGTCGTTTCAAGTTCCAGGATGATTTCAGATAGCAAATCACTTGCAGAACGCGTTATTTTGCCTTTTGAATCACGCTGATTATTAATATTGATTGATGGCGTTTCAATCATTTCTGCGTTCCCATCTGTATTAAGGTTTAGAGGGTTTGGAAACTCGTCTGCAAAGTATGTTTTTCCATGCATAGTTCCACCGAAAATTACAAAGTTACGCGGCGTTTCTTTCGCTATTTTTCTCTCGTTTTTAGGTAAGACTGACATTTAATTTGCCTCCTTAAATTTCCTTTTTGCATCATGCTGTAATCTGGATAGAGCAATTCTCAATGCTTCCACTGATTCATCTCTTCTTCAGTTGTAATAGTACCTTCGTTTTGAAACATGCTGCCTAAATGTTGGACTTTTAGTTGTACATTTTTAAAAGCGTTAAAGAAAACTTCGTCTGCTTCGACTAAAAATTTTTTATCCAATCAATTAGCCTCCTTCAACTTAATTCGAACACTTCCAGAAACCTTTGAAACTCGTTCATACCGTGAAGCAATGTCCGGAAGCTCTTTCTTTAACCGGGTACTATCAATCGACTTTCTTTCAGTTGGCAGCACGCGGGTAATTACTATATGGTCCGTTTCAAATTTCTTAATGTCGTACTCTTCCATGGCATCATGAAGCTTTTGTTTTGCTTCTTTATACTGCTTTTCAATTTCCTTGAAGCCGGCTAACTGTATTTCTAATTTACTTACCTGGTTAGCAATAACCTGGACTTCATTCTGGCCAAAGTTATAAAACTCTTGTTCCGTTGCTTTTGGGTTATCCCTTAAAAATTCACAACGGATCCAAAACGTCTCAATCGCTTCATAAATTTGATTTACATATTCATCGTCACGTTCAACGACTTCGATTTTTAAACGGCTGCTATCAAACTCTGTGTCAAAGTTATCTGGACGATTATACAAAGCCAACCAGCCATATTCACAACCATATTGAGCCATATATAGCTGCATTTGCGCTTCATATACTTTTAGTGTCGGATTAGCACCGTGTGTTTTGATTTCTAAAATCATATTGTTTTCGAAGTCGTAACCGTCTGTATTGCTTCGAACATAACGGTTTTTGTCTGTTTTGGTGTCCGGCTTAAAATCAGTTTCATTCACCAAATTAATGTAATCCCTGATTTGTGGCTCCATGACATTTCCAAAATGTGTGTATTCGTTCCCCTTAAACTCACTCTTTACAATGCCTACTTTTTCTTGGGCTAATTCAAATTGAGTTTTGTATTTGTTTAGGCCAAGAATAGTAGGAACATCAGATCCGCCTACATATATTTCCCTGTTTTCAGTAACGTTTTTATCCTGGTTAACTGGTAAAATACTCAATTAACTATCTCCCTTCTGAACAATTCTTCAGTAAAGTCTTTTTTGGCATCCAGTGCCTTATAAATATTGGTTTCAACCGTTCCTTTTGTGATGTATTGATAGACAGTAACTTTCTTTGTCTGACCGTTCCTATATGCTCGACCAAGGGCTTGCTCATAGTCCTGGTAACTGTATGTGGGCGAATAAAAGACAACTATGTTTGCGTACTGCAATTCAATACCTGCAGCTCCTGCTTGGTACTGAACAATGGTTACGCTATTTTTTAATTCTGGCCAGACTACCTTATCCGGTAAATTGGTTTTACTGCCGGACACTTCAAACACTTTCTTTTTCAGTTTTTTGGCAATTTTCTTCAGCTCTTCATTCTCCTGTTTATAGTTGTAGAAAATGATGATATTTTCTTCTGTTCCTTCCAGGAGCATTTCGGTATATTTAAGCTTGTCCGATTGGTTGGCATAAAACCGTAGGCCATGCTGCAGTTTAGCAATGTTGTCAAACAACTCTTCGCCTAACACCCGGTCTTTTTTAATGATGTTGTATTCCTTAGATGGATTAAAATGAATCTTCTCGAATACCAATGGCGGCAAATCTAAACAATCTTCCTTTGCCAGTTTGATAGAAAAAGATTGATAAATCTTCTGAAGTATTTCTTGGTCCCGAAAATCAGAAACAACATTCACAGGCCCGTTACCATAGTCGATGCGGTTATAAATTGCATGCTCTCTCAAAAATTGTGTTTTGTTTTTGTAATAACCAAACATGATCATGTAAGCAATCGTGTCTCCCCACCCATTACTGGAAGGCGTAGCAGACAACAATAAAAAATGTGTACTTTGTTGAGTAAGTTTTATTGCGGCCTTTCCTCTTTGGCTTGTTGGATTTTTGACGTAATGGCACTCGTCCATTACAAGGAACCAATTTTTATATTCTTTCCATCGTTTTGACAGCACACCATAACTAAGAATGTCATAAGGAATCTCTATGTTGTATTTGCTGGCCACAAAGTCTAGTTCCCTTTGCCAGCCGCCTTCTTTGATTTTTTGTGGGGGTGCTACAATTAATAGTGGTTCACCTTTGTTATGCTTCAAATAATGGTGTATAGCCATCATTGTTTTTCCGGTTCCTGTATCGGCAGCGATTATGTAGTTAGGTTCTATGTTGTTTAGCAAATCGCGTTGAAAGTCATATAACATCGAATCGCTGTAGCTGCTCTTTTGTATCTGCGACGCTGTAAGCGACAAAGGCCACACCTCCCGCCTGTTCAATTAATCTGATATGCGCTTTTTGAAGCTCACTTATTACACCGGTTGGACGTTTCACTTCAATGGCCACGAATTTCCCATTGATGCAGCATATAATATCAGGTGTTCCGGCCCTGCTGTATGCACTTCCATGAGTTTTAATGTGGTAAGCGCCAAGGCCATCCAAATAACCTCTAATCTTGGTTTCAATGTGTTTTTCAAGCGGTTTACTCAACGCGGACCACCTAAGATCAGCTCAATATCACTCTTTTTAGCTTTTCGGGCCTTCAATTTTTGTGTGGGTTCATCATACTCGTAATCTTTTAACTTCTGAGCAGTAACTCTATTTTCTTCAACCAATTCAGCAATACCAATTAAATCTAATTCTTTTATAGTTACATCTAGATCGTTTGCTAATGCAGATTTATCGAATTTTTTAGTTTTCCCATTTTTAACCGTTAAAACATGAGGGACATTGTCTTTGTAAGCAAGCACGTTTCCGTGTTTCAGAATGTGACTAATAATCTTATCTGTCTTTTTATCTATATTTTCTTTTAATTGAATACGTTGTTTTTTTAACGATTCTACTTCTTGATACAATCCATTGATTTCGGATTGTTTTATATTAGTTTGAACGTTTACGTCCATTGTCCATTCCTCCATTTCGTGATATGATTCACCTAAGAAATGATTTTATTTTAGTCTGATGTTGGCGCATCAGGCTTTTTTCTTTAGTTCCTCTAAATACTTTTCTTCATATTCAATTTCGGAAATAGGTATAACTAAACCGTTTGTTTTCTTTTCAAGGTCAAAATCAGCTTTATAGTAAATATCGTTTTCGCTTGTTCTGAAACTTTCTAAATGCTGATGCCTCATTCTCATAACCCCGTAAATAAAATTGATATGTCTTAATTCTTCAAATTTAGATAGCCCTTCTTCCTCAATAATTTTCTGGTAATCTTTAAATAGATTTTTCGCTTTGTTTGTATTACTTTTTAACACCCCATCTTTTCTAAATAACTTTTTATTCTCTTCTTTTGTGAATTCGGACGGATCTAATCTTAGAATGTGAGGAGAAAATGCCATTTTCGTTATTTCTTCCTCCAACAAATCACTTAATCTACTAAATACGTTTTTCCATTTTGGTAGTAATTCAAAGTGCTCTTTTGCCGCTTTGTCATAGACGGTCCCACGTTTAATTTTGAAGCATTGAGTTTTTGACACTACCCCACCACCTCCACGCTATCGCTAAACTCTTCAAATACTGTGTCATAAAGCTGAGATAAAACAGGACTTTCCTTCGCGAAACTTTCATTTTGATACCCAGGCACACCATAAGCTTCTTCAAGGTCAAACAACAAATTTTCCAAGCGCTGTGTTCGTAAGCCTGGCCAACCGCTTAGGATTGAGTTGAAACGTTTGGTAAGCTTGTCCATTTCACCGACTGTCATTTTTTTAATGCCTCCTTAATAGTCACGTATTTTGTGTTAAATCTTTCATAGCCAACTCCATACATTTTTTCGTATGTTTTAGGCGCACTACCGTTGTATTTCGGTTGAAACTTTGTGCGATTCATACGCGCTTCAGCACGTCTTTCTTTACGTGTTTTCAACACTTGTATCATCCCTTTCAAAGTTCTTGTCCGCAATCGTGACAAACTGTGATTCTTTCATCTGTTCCAGGAATATAGAGTTAACTCTTCTTTGGACATTTACTCACCCTCCAAATAAATTTTGTAATACTTCTCCCGCTGCCTGCCTGCGTATTCAGCGATGCGAAAACGTCTTTGCATGAGCATTTTGAGTTCGAAGTGAGCAAAGAAGCTAAGAAGTGCTAGGGCTTGTTTGGCTGGCATTTCAAAACCTCCTCACATTGATTCGACATCTTCATACGACAACCAGCTATCAATAGCGTCTAGGTCAAAAATTAATATTCCTGGTGCAGGACGTTTAAACGGGATGTCTTTTCGCTTAACTAACCGGTAAATCGTTGCTTCAGACATACTGCAATTGATTGACTTTAGGTATTCAGACAACGCTTTAGCTCCTCTAATTAAACGTTTGTTCAAGGATTGTCACCACCCCTTATGCTGTTTCTTCGCGTTCGATAAGTGGTAAAATACCTTCTTGCTTTAACAATTCGTAAATAAACAATCTTCCTTTTTGCGTCCATTTGGTGCTAACCCTTGAATTGTCGACATCAATTACATGCGTATGTGTTTGTGTGTAGCCTTTGTCTTGATGCTTTGTATATAGCAGCCAAATGTCACCCTGCTTGTACTGAACGCCTAAATCATGAAGCAGCCTGTTCATTTTAATAGCGCTCATGCCGTAATCCTTGGCAATTTTGGAAACCGACAGGAGTGACTTGTTTTGCAATACCATGTCGTAGTATGTGGCTTTAGGTTTCAACTCATTAACCTGTTGTTCAAGCAGCAGATTAGAAGTTTGAAGTTTTTCGACACGAGCATTTAGATAGTCCATTGCCCTTTTCATGACCATTTCGGGGCTGTTCCATTTTTCCTCTAATTCAAGAAAGTACAAACGGGCTTGTTTTCCTTTTTCGTTACGTTGCAGCATAGCGATTTCTTTTGCCATTGGAATTTTGATGTGATGGTCTGTAATTTCAGTGAACGGATTCTTAGGATTATTGGTTTCTCTTTTTTGGGTAACCAATATAAAGTCAATGTTTTCAACGAATCCATATTCTTTCATTCGATTGAACCAATCAGCGTATTTTGTTTTTATTTCCAAAAACTCATGTAAATCACGACCGCTGACTAATAAGTTACCTTCGCTGTTTTGTTGCGTTGGGATTAATTGATTCATTGAATACCTCCTTATATGATTTTAAATCATGTTAACTGCAAAATTTTTTATCTGTTAAATCAATCCCTAGTAAGTCATCAGCACTTACATTAAAAAATACACATAGCCGTTTTAAGTGCGGTGCAGATATGACACTTATGTCTTTTTCCCAAGAACTAATCGTTGTTTGAGACGTTCCGATTTTTTCAGCTAGTTCTTTTTGCGACATTTTTCCGTGTTTAGCCCTTAATTCTGCAATGGTTATCAACCCGCTTCACCCTCCTTTCGACTAGGTTTGATTTTATCTTACATGATTTAAAATCATATTGCAAGTGATTTTTATGATTTATTATCATTTTTTAATAGATTATGTCGCTATTAAATAAAATAAATGTTGATTTAATATCATATATAAAGTAAACTTAATAGAGAAAGCGAGGTGAAACTATGGAAACTGGAAACATTATAAAAGCATTAAGAGAATCAAGGGGGCTAACCCAACAACAACTTGCTGAAATAGTTGGGGCAAAAACTTATACCACAATTACAAAATGGGAAAGTGGAGAAAACTTCCCTAAAGGTAGAGACATACGAAAATTAAGCGAGTATTTTAAAGTAAGTTCTGATTATATTCTCGGCCTGGATGAAAGTAATATCCCTAAAATAAACGAATACCCTTACTTTCCTGTTAGTATTTCAGCTGGATTACCACTTGAAGTAAATGGAATCACTGACAAAAGTGTAGAAACAATAACAATCCCGGATTCTATCATGGGTAAATGGGCGGGACAAAGCGACATTTACATAATGAAAGTAAATGGTGAATCAATGAACAAAGTTATCCCGCATGAATCTTTAATAGCTGTAAAATCTATTGAACTATCAAATTTAAAAGATGGCGACATAGTAGTTTACAGCGATAATCATGACTACTCAGTGAAACGCTTTTATGACGACAAAAAGAACGAAAGAATCATATTTAGTCCTGATTCGACAGACAGAAGTTTCACAGATTACGTGATTCCATACACTGAAACTAGCAATTTGAAAATTCACGGAAAAGTAATCCTTTATATTGTGGAATTAGATTAAATGTTTGGCCAAGCATTTAATGAGCAGGCTAGCTACCTGCTCTTTTTTAAAAGGAGGCATTAAAAATGGCATCTGTACAAGAATTAATAAAAGGTAAAAAGTATAAGTTAGTTGTTGAGTTGGGTTATTTACCTAGCGGAAAAAGAGATAGGAGAACTAGAACAGTTGAAGCAAGTGGAAAAAGAGCAGCAAAACGTATGCTTAAAGAATTCGAAGATGAAGTAATGGAAAAAATGAATTTAAATGAGGAAATGTTTTTTGTTTCCTTTACAGAAAAGTGGTTGAATAACTACGCCAAACCTGAGTTAGAAAAACCTACTTTAGAAAATTACAAATCCGCCCTCCAAACTATTTCCGATTACTTCATCGACTTTAGAATGAAAGACATAACACCACTGAGCATCACCGAATACTTCAATTACGAAAAAGAACAAGGACGTGCATCTCTTGAAGCGAAATACAAGGTTTTACTTTCTATATATAAATATGCTGTAAAGTGGAAAGTGATAAAAGAAGAAGATAACCCAATGGTAGAAATTGAAATGCCAAAACCATCCAAGAAACAAAACATCGATTTTTATAGAGCGCACGAAATTCCTATTTTAATGGAAGCCATTCAAACATTAGATATCAAAAATCAAATCATAACAAAGTTGGCTTTGTTTGGCGGATTAAGGCGAGGGGAAATAGCAGGTCTGGCAGCAGATGTTTGTGACTTTAAGAATAATCGCATCGAAGTAAAGCGATCATTGCAGCATTCTAAAACGGGAGGGTTAAGATTAAAAGAAACAAAGGAAGAGGATACAAGGCTTGTTGTGATACCAGCGGCCCTCATGAAAGAACTGCACACATATTATATAAAAAGACTTAATTTAAAAATGGAAATGGGGCCACTTTGGAAAGGTTTCAAAGATATAAATGATAACGAGGTTTTTCTAATTTTTGCAGATGAATATGGTGTTCCGTATCGGCCTGACGCTATATCGAAGTTTTGGAAAAGGTTTATGAAAACCTTTGAAGGAAAAATCAGGCGTGTAAGGTTTCATGATCTGCGGCACAGCTCCGCTACGATCGCACTCACCGAAGGCGCGAGGGAAGGAATAACATCTAAAACAATACAAAAGCGGCTAGGACATAAAGATATAAAAACGACACTCAAATTTTATAGCCACGTGACCGAGGAAGATGATAAGAAAGCGAGCGATGTTTTTGATAAATATTTGTGATTGGTCACTTTTTGGTCACTTTTATAAAAAGATAAAAAATAACGCTATTTCTAAAATGGCTAGAAACAGCGTCAAATTAAGGTTGTTGCAAAGCTTCCAACAGGACTTGAACCTGCGACCCCTTCCTTACCATGGAAGTGCTCTACCGGCTGAGCTATGGAAGCATGGCTCCACAGGCAGGATTCGAACCTGCGACCGATCGGTTAACAGCCGATAGCTCTACCACTGAGCTACTGTGGAATATTCTATGTAGTTATTTCAATCTTATTTTTGCAATGTCTGCCTTTTTATTCTAAGGCATTCACAGCAAATTTATAATATACAAAAACTGCCCAGCGACGTCCTACTCTCACAGGGAAACCCCATTACCATCGGCGCTGAAGAGCTTAACTTCC
>NZ_QCZG01000034.1 GCF_003097615.1 Pueribacillus theae | reverse complement strand
GTAACTATTGGATGGAACCATTTTCATCCCAAGTTTGTGACCCGGCGGGTCATGTATGTTTAGTTTTAATTTTTGGCATCAAGGCGATTACAGAGCTTGATGCCATTTTTATTTTGGAAACTTAGTCTGTTCAGTTTTCTGAATATTTCTGATACAATAATAAAAAAAGGAGGGGCTAGTATGTCAATAAGCGAAGTAATGAGTGAATCTTTTGTTATTCCATTGGAAGATAATTTATATCTTCGCGGGGAGGTTCATGCGCCTAAAGAAAGAACGAAAAAGCCGGTTATCATCATTTGCCACGGATTTAAAGGATATAAAGATTGGAATTTCTTTCCCCATTTAGCGGATGAGTTAGCAAGAAAAGACTTTTATGCGATTCGTTTCAATTTTTCCTGCAATGGGGTAAGCAGTGATGACTTTGATGAGCTTGATAAATTTGCGATAAATACATATTCAAGGGAGCAGGCAGATCTTTCAGTTCTTCTTGATTATATGACAGAAAAAAAATTGCCTTTTTCGGAGCAATTTGATATGGATCGAATTGGGATTATCGGTCATAGCAGAGGCGGGGCAAACAGTATTATTTTTGCGTCAGAGCACCCGGAGATAAAGGCTGTTGTCACATGGAATGGTGTGTCTGAAGTGGATTTCTGGGGTGAAGATATAAAAGAGGAAATTCGCAAAAATGGCGTCGGTTATATCATTAATCAACGTACAGGCCTTAAAATGCCTCTGAAAGCAAATGTTTTTGAGGACATCGAGAAAAACAAAGAAAGGTTTAATATTTTGTCTAAATTGAAATCTTTGAAAGCCCCTGTTCATATTATCCAAGGAGATGCCGACAGCGAAGGGCTAGTAAACGGGGCGTATAAAATGGAAGAAACAGCAGAACAGCATTCCCTCAAGATCATTCCAGGAGGAGATCATACGTTTAATGCTGCCCATCCACTTGGAGAACCAACTGAGCAATTACAGCAGGCGATAGAAGCAACGGTTACTTTTTTAAAGAAAAGCCTGACTTAAATGGCAAACTCCTCACTGTATGGCGTGAGGAGTTTTTTAGTCTATTATTGTTCAATAAAGTGCAAATCCGGAACAAATTGAGACATATGTTCTTTTGTTTCCTTATAATGTTTCTGGGCATTTGATAATTCCTTATCGGTTATTTGATACATAGGAAGCACCCGGTAGTTTTTCCAATTTTGAAAATGAATATAGGTCGGTAAAAAGGAAGGTGAGAGGATGCGGATGGTTGTCTCGTCACCAGTTTGGATTTTTCCCACATCAACCTGTAAGATTCCGCCGGTACGTCGATATTGATCATGCTGGGCTTCTTGGGCAGCCAGAAAATTTCCTAAGGAATAAATTACAAACGCTTCATGTCCTTTTTCACTTTTTACATAGTCAACAGGCTGCAAAACGTGCGGATGATGGCCTATAATTAAATGGGCTCCTTCATCTGCGACGAACTGAACGAGATTTTTTTGTCCATCATTCGGCATCCGTTCATATTCCATGCCAAAATGAAGGCTAACAACGATCACATCTGATTTTTCTCTAGCTTCTTCAATATCTTTTTTTATCTGTTCTTTATCAATGAGATTAACAAGATAAGGCTTATCTTTTGGAACCGGGATACCGTTCGTACCGTAAGTGTACGCTAAAAATGAAAAAGTAATCTCATTTTTATTAAGCGTTCGAATTTCATTTCGATCCTCTGCACTTCGATACGCGCCGACATATGGGATATTTAGAGAATCCCAATGATCAAGGGCGTTCAGAACTGCTTTTTCGCCTCGATCAAGCGTGTGGTTATTTGCAATCGTGACAATGTCTAGTCCAGCACGTTTTAGTGCATCTCCGACTTCAAAAGGGCTGTTAAATTGTGGATAGGTGGAGAGGCCGATTTCTTTTCCACCAATCATTGATTCTTGATTCGCAATTGTAATGTCAGCTGATTCTAGATAAGGCTTCACATCAACGAGCATTTTGTCAAAATTAAAAGTGCCTCCTTTTTGAGCGTCACGATAAATGGAACCATGGATTAAGACATCTCCGATTGCTGCAACGGTAGCCTTTGTAATAATCGTTTCAGGTTCCTTTATTTCTTCCTCTTGTTCAATGCTTTCTTCCTCATTCACTTCAGAAGGTGGCGCTTCTTCTGATTCTGGCTTTAAGAAGTTACATCCTGCCAAGCCTAAAGAAACAAAAATAATAAATAGTAGGGGTATGAATTGTAATAATTTTTTGTTTTTCGTCATGTTTATTTTTCCTTTTCAGTTAATTAGTAATATACATAATTCTGCAGGTTTCTTGTCCGTCTATAAATAAGGTATGATAGGTTGGTAAGAATTATATTTTTTGAAGAAAGAGTGAAAACGAAATGGAGAAATTTCCACCGTCTTTACATTCAATGAAACCGTTTTTGCAAAAAGCTTGGAAACAATCCGGTTTTCAAAAGCCAACGAATATACAGACAGAAACGATTCCTCTTATTACGGAAGGAAAAGATGTAATTGCCGAATCTCCGACCGGAACTGGCAAGACGCTCGCTTATTTAATTCCTTTATTAGATAAAATTAAACCCGAAAAAAAGAATGCCCAAGTTGTAGTTGTGGCTCCGTCAAGGGAGCTTGTCATGCAAATTTTTGACGTTGTCCAACAATGGGCAAAAGAAGGTGACATGCTTTCAGCATCATTTATTGGAGGCGCAAATGTAAAGAGGCAGCTTGAGAAATTAAAGAAAAATCCCCAGATTATAGTTGGAACTCCGGGCCGAGTAGCTGAACTTATCAAAATGAAAAAGTTAAAAATGCATCAAGTAAAAACGATTGTACTCGATGAGGCGGACCAACTGCTTATTCCGGAACATATGGAAACGATCCAAACGATCGTGAAAGCAACGATGAAAGAACGCCAAATTGTTATGTTTTCCGCCACATTGCCTGAAACAGTTGAGAAAATTGGCCAGGAAATCATGAACGATCCTGTCTTCATCAGAGTTAAAAAAGATAAGGAAACCGCAAAAAAAGTGAACCATCTCTATTTTGTTTGCGATAAAAGAGAAAAAATCGACATTCTAAGAAGTTTAATGAGAGGGCACGTATCATCAGCCCTTGCTTTCTTCAGAGATGTTGGAAATTTGAATGTAATCGCAGCAAAACTGGCATATAAAGGGATAGAAGCAGGGATTCTTCACAGCGAATCGAGCAAGCGGGAACGAGAAGAAGCGATTAAAAAGTTTAGAAGCAAAGATTATTCCTTGCTTTTGGCCACTGATCTTGCCGCAAGGGGATTGGATATTGATGGGCTTAGCCATGTGATCCACTTTGACTTGCCTGAAAACGCCAATCAATACATCCACCGTTCGGGAAGAACAGGGCGGATGGGAGCTGAAGGTACTGTTATTTCGATTGTGACTGCAAGTGAAGAAAGGGTATTGAAAAAATATTCGCGTGATTTGAATATTCCTGTCCATCGAAAAGTGTTATATGGAGGGAAAATTAGAGACGAAAAGCCAGTGTTAAAAAAATACAATAAAACGCCAAATGCCAGATCACAAAAGAGAACAAAACCAAAGAGATAGCCCAAATACGCAGCTATCTCTTTTGGAAAGTTATAAATCACCAATTAGGATTTTTATTTGCTACTATAATTTTGAATTGTTTGAAATATAACGGTGGGTGAACGTTTGAATGGAGCAAAGAGTTTATAAAAGACCTGTTTAGATGGAAGACAAAAAATCTTAAGCAGCAAATGAAGGAAAATCAATTTGATCCAAACTTTATCCACGAATTGAACGTAGCTTTTGAAACAAGGAGCAATACCCAAGATGAAGAATTTAAAAAGTGGCTAAAGAACCTTCATTCTAAACGAAGCGTAGGTGGCAGGTAGTTCGCATTACATCTTTTTGCTATTCTATGTCAATTAAAAAGCACCATACAACGAATTGAAGCGACTTCTTGAGTGGGAGTCGCTTTTTACGTTTATTCTTTAAAGTTACTCAAAGTATTTGAATCATTTTGTAGCAGAACCCCCTCTAATAAATGAGAAGGAAAGGAGGATAGACGTTGACTACAAAAATGAAGCTCGTTGCTCGTGCGAAGAAGGGTGATACAGAGGCGTTTCAAGTATTGATTAACGAGGATAAAGAAAAGTTATATCGAATGGCGTTTGTCTATATGAAAGATGAAGAAGATGCGTTGGAAGTTTTTCAAGAAACCGTTTATGCAGCATTGAAGTCGATTTCTTCGTTAAAAAACAATCGTTATTTTTCAACATGGCTGACGCGGATTTTAATTAATCAAGCCATTGATGCTTTAAGAAAAAAGAAAAAAGTTGTTCCAATGAGCCATGATGTTTTGGAAAACTTAAGTGAATCAGAAACAATCAAACCGGAAGAACAGCTAGATTTACTTGAAGCATTGGCTGAAATTAACGGAAAATACAAAACGGTTTTGCTCTTACGTTATTACGAAGATTATACAATTGGGCAAATTGCAGCTATTCTTGGTTGTCCAGAAGGAACAGTAAAAACAAACATTCGCCGTGGATTAGAAAGCTTAAAGCAAAAAATGAAAGGAGTTTACTTAGATGACAGAAAAAATTCCGTTTTTCAAAGATCAAATTAATGATATCCCCGTGCCAACGGAAAAGCTTGATAAAATTATTTTGAAAACGGTGGAAGAGCATGCGGAAAAAGGAAAACGCTCTTTGCGTAGAAAGTTCATATACAGTGCCAGTGCTATGATTGCTTCGATCGGTTTGTTAATAGGTTTAGCAACTGTTTCACCTGCTACAGCAAGTGTTTTAGCTAAACTTCCAATTATCGGATCGGTTTTTAGTGAATTTGGCGACCCAGGTTTAGCAAAAATGAGCGATTTAGGTTTAACGCAAATTATCGGTGAGTCAAAGACAATCGGTGATAAGACATTAACGATAGATGAAGTTTTTTATGATGGGAGCCGTTTTACATTAAGCTATTCATTAGAATCTAAAAAACCAATGAGTGAGGATTATATTGATTCAATGGACTTTTTTGTGAACGGAGAGCCTATTGCTTACGGGATAGGCAATGAACTAAACGAATCGGTACCAAAACATTACACCGGAATCGTGACGATTCATTCGATGAAAGACTTATCGGAAGAGTTTTCATTAAATGCTGTATTTAAAGGGGCAGAAGGTGAAAAATGGGAATTTTTCATTCCTGTTCAAACGAAGCCGAATGTGCAGACGATCGTGACAAATTATGAACAAAAGGTCGCTGGGATCCACTTGTCTGTTACGGAAATCGTTAATAGTCCATCCGGGCTCAAGTTAAATTATAAAAAAGTATTAAAAGAGGATGCTCTTTTGCAGCAATTGTCGAATGTTATCGAGTTTCGCATTAAAGATGACATGGGGAACGAAATAGTGCATAACACAGGCAGTAGCTTTGGTTCTTCAGAAGAGGGGACAATATATCTTGAAGGCAATGATATTTTTAATCCGATTTCTGAAGATGTAAAGGAACTAACAATTTCACCTTACTTTAATTTACCGAAAGAAGGTAAGATAACAGAAATTGATGAAGAGGGAAATAAAATGATTTTTGATTTAAAACAGTTCGAAAACAGCGAACTCTCGTTTGACAGCTTTACAGTTTCTTTAGTTAAAAAATAAAATTACCTGTTATAATAGAATAAATATTTTATGAATTAAAGGGGGTTTTACATAAATGGAAAAAATCCTAGAAATGTTACAAACTTTATTGGAAGAACAAAAGGAACAAAAGGCGTTTCGAGAGGAAATGCGTGAATTCCAAGGGGGAATGCGTGAATTCCAAGAGGAAATGCGTGAATTCCAAGAGGAAATGCGTGAATTCCAAGGGGAAATGCATGAATTCCAAGGGGAAATGCGTGAATTCCAGGGGGAAATGCGTGAATTTCGAAACGAAGCAAATGAACGATTTGAAACTCTTGAAAAGTTAGTTATACAAAACAGTGAAAAACTAGACAATAATCGCAATTACGTAAATAAGAAAATCAATTTTATTGAACACAAACAACTACAATTAGAACAACGAATATTCGAACTAGAAAGCCGTTACGAACGCCAATAGAATTAGTGAGGTAGTTGTTCTCTGCCTGTAGGTGTTCTTAAAAAAAGAAACTGATTCTGGAATTGCTTTAAAGCTTGAGAAATGCTATGTTTCCCAAGCTTTTTACATTTACTCCGTTACATTCGATTTCTTTTTATCTATAAGATGAAGGATGCCTGAGCGAATTTCGTTAAATGAAATGGCAAATAAAATAAGCACAATCCCAAACCATTGTAAAACGGTTACTTGTTCTGACAAGATGATACTTGCAGCGACGACGGCAACTGGCAGTTCAACTGAACCGAGTATCGTAGCCAAACTTGAAGGGAGATGTGGAGCGCTTATTGAAAAACAGAGCGGCGGAAAAACGGCACCAAAAAGCGCACCGCCCAATCCATATAGCCAAAAAGAATGAAAAACTTCATCAGTAAATAAAAAAGCGGGACGAAAAACAATAAGAACCAAAATTAATGACCCCGTAATCATTAAAGGGGCTCGAAGCAAAGGATCTGTTTGCGTTGCGACACGTCCGCTAACAAAAATAAAGCCGGCATATGTAAAGGCTGAAATTAATCCAAATAGAATTCCAAGAAAAGGAAGATTTGAAAAATCATCGGTAAAAATGTTTGCTGCAAACAAGACGCCGATTAGTGTTAGCACAACAGTTACATATGTTGGAAGTGTTGGGCGCCTTTTATCTAGGATCCATTCATACAAGACACCAACCCAAACAAATTGGAACAGCAAAACAATCGCAACGGAAGCCGGCACATATTTCATGGAGTTATAATAAAAAATTCCGGTTATTCCGTTAAGGGTGCCAGCCAACATCAAAGATAGGATTGTTTTTCTTGTTAAACGGAGTTTCTTTTTTTTGAAACATGCAATGAGCCATAAGATTGTTGCCGCGATAATCATTTGGGAAACAATTAACTTGGATAATGTGTATCCCGCAGCTAAGTGAAGTTTTACAAAAATAGGGGTAAAGCCGAATAGTCCAGCCCCAATTGTGAAAATGAAGCTTGCTTGCCAACGTGTCATTCTGTTGCCCTCTCTCTATCACTCAATCTTGCATCCATATCTTATCATAATAAGTCTTGAAGCGCGTTTTGAAGGTTTTCATATTGAAATTGGAAGCCATGCTGAACCGCTTTTTCGGGATAGACATATTGCCCTTCAAGGACAAGCATGCTCATTTCTCCAAGCAAGGCTTTAAGGACAAAAGCTGGTAGTGGGATCCAGTGTGGGCGGTGCAAAATGCTTCCAATCGTTTTTCCGAATTCTCCCATTTTCTTCGGGTTGGGAGAAGTAGCATTTACCGCCCCCTCCATGGTTTCGTTTTCGATGGCAAAAAGGATGAGCCGGCAAACATCATCAATATGAATCCATGAAAGCCACTGGTTTCCGCTTCCAATATTACCTCCGGCGAATAATTTATACGGCAGGACCATTCGGGGCAATGCTCCTCCTCTATTGTCTAAAATGACTCCGAAACGCATATAAACAGTTCTTACCCCTTGTTTATCGATCTTTTCTCCTGCTTTTTCCCATTCCGAAACAACATGCGCTAAAAAATCCGAACCAGCATGTGAATTTTTTTCCGTAAACTGATCCGTTTCAGACGTACCATAATACCCAATCGCAGAGGCTTGAATATAGACTCTTGGTTTGTCGTCCAGTTTACTAATGAGGCGAGCAATTTCACTTGAGGCGTCCAGCCTGCTCTGAAGAATCGCTCGTTTCGTTGATTCTGTCCAGCGGTTGTTGATGGACTCTCCAGCTAAATTTACGATACACTCAACACCTTCAAGATTTTTCTCAGGATGGCTGTTTTCGTTCAGCCATTCGACATAGGTGAGGCCATCCTTTCCCTGTTTGCCGTCTCGATTTCGAGTCAAAATTATTAATTCATGGCCATCAGCCAGCAGCATGTCACACAACGCACTGCCGACAAGCCCAGTTCCTCCGGCTATCGCAATTTTCATCGATTTTCGTTCCTTCCCTTTTTATTCAAATATATCAAAGCGAGCTTTTTTTATCACGGTGCAACCGTCCGTAAGACCCCCACTTCAAGGCTTAAGGGAAACGAAGAAGTCTAAGTGGGGGATAACGGACGCTAATTCCCTGATAAGTCTCGCTATTAATCAGCGGGGGATGAAGAAAACCCCCACTGATTAAAGTCTCGCTTTATCATGAAAACTGCTGCTGATATGAGAGCGCCAGTTATGATAAACTTGAGGATGAGGTGGTTCTGGTGGCTGTAATCACGAAAATTTCATCACAAAAAAATAACAAAGTCCGCTACTCCGTTTACATTGATGACGGTTCAGGCGAGGCATTTGGTTTCGGTGTTGATGAGGACACGCTCATTCGTTTTGGATTACGGAAAGGCCTTGAAATCAATGAAGCCGCCGTTCAAGAGATTCTTCGGGAAGATAAGATTCAAAAAGCACACAATTTAAGTCTTTCTTATTTATCTTACCGGATGCGCACCGAGCATGAAATGATTAGCTATATGAAAAAAAAAGAAGTTGATGAAGCGATTATCCCCATTGTTATCGAAAAGTTAAAAGCAAACGGCTATCTTAATGATTTGTTGTATGCAAAAAGCTATGTGCGTGAAAAAAAGAGGTTGCTGACAAAAGGCCCCCTATTGCTGAAAAGGGAGCTCAACAATAAAGGGATCGCTGAAACTCATATTGAAGAGGCACTTCGGGAATTTACAGCCGATGAGCAGCTTGAAACCGCCGTCCGGTTCATACAGAAAAAAACCGGGCAATACCGTAAGAATTCCCAAAAGGAAGTAATAAGAAAACTAGGAATGCAGCTCCAGCAAAAAGGATTCCCGTTGGAAATTATCCAGGAAGCACTGAACGATATGCCGCTACAGGACAAAAATGAGGAACGTGAAGCGCTTCGCATCCAGGCAGAAAAAGCCCATCGGCGCTACAAAAAGTATGAGGGCGCCGAATACAATAGGCGCATGAAACAATATTTATACGGAAAAGGATTCCAAATTTCAGATATCGAACAAGCACTGCTTGATTTTAATCATGAAACCAATTGAGGTAGGAGCAAAAAAATGGAAAAAAGATATAGTGAAATGACAGAAGTCGAGTTGAGAAATGAAATCGCCCAATTGAATGAGAAGGCGAAAAAAGCGGAACAGATGGGAATTATCAATGAAGTCGCTGTCTTGAAAAGGAAAATAGTCATGGCGGAAGCTTATTTAGTCAATCCGGACGACTTTAAAAAAGGGGAGACTTACCCGATAAAAGATGAACCAGGCGAAACGCTGACCATTTCATATTTTAAAGGAACGTTCGCCTGGGGTTATAAAAAGGATAGCGATGAATTGGCTGCATACCCGATTTCCATGTTAGAAAACGTCTAATAATCATTAACTGTTTTTAATTTTTTCCTTAGCCGTTCGGGGCTGTACACCCAGCCTGTATAGGACTGGGTCACACGTAAATCCTCATTCAACTTAACGACGGCAACGAACGGATAATGTCCTTTACTTCGGTACCTTAAATCAATAAACCGGACTTCATAGCCGTTTTGAAATTCATCAATTTCCCAACGGTATACAGGAGAAAAGGATAGAAAAGCAGAAAGATTCGTGTCTTTTTTTGCAGCATCTATGACTGGCGTATGAGGAACGGGTTTACGGTTATATACATCCAAAATGGAAATTTGCATTTTATTCGCGTGAGCGACATAAAATTTTTCTTTTGTTTTCACAGCGATAAGCCATTTATTCCAGTTAAGTGTCGGTGAAACGATAATCTCTTCTGCGTTGTCAATCTTACGCTTCACTTGGTTGATAAGCAGGCGATGGACGTAAATTCGCCATAAATAATAGACAATGATGATCACATACATCGTTAAAAATAAAGGACCCGGGTCTGATCCAAGAAGCCATAGACCGATAAAACCTATGTGAGTGAAGAAAATAAACGGGTCAAATGTGTTAATAATGCCAAGCGCGACCCATTTTTTACTAAAGGGTCTAAAAGCTTGCGTTCCATATGCGTTAAATAAATCGACAAATACGTGCAGGAAAACGGCCAAAAATGTCCAAAGCCATATATGAAGCACGTTTAGAGTCGGTGCAATCGTATAAATCGCCAAAGTAATTAAAATAGGCCATAGCAATACGGCAGGAATGGAATGGGTAATTCCGCGGTGATGGCGCAAATAGACGGCATTGTTCCGCAACTTTAAAATCGTATCGAAATCCGGTGCGTTAGAGCCGATAATCGTGCCGGCTAATACCGCGTGTTGCAGAGTCGGATCTTGAGAAACGACAGGATCCAATGTTGCCAAACCTCCGAGTGCTATTCCCATTACAATGTGTGTGCCAGTATCCATGATTCGTTCCTCCCAGTTGCGCACTCTTATAGTTATACCCGTTTTTTGCTACGTATAATATTAAACTTTGATTAAGATGATGTATTAGAGGTTGTTCAAAAAGTCCGGGAACGATAGGCTGCGAATCTCATCGTCAGCTTGCTCTTCCGCTACTCACGTATCCTACAAACATACGCTGTGTTGCTCAGAGCTACGCTTCCTCGACCTTCTTGCCTCTCGTTGTCCTCCTTTTTGAACACAAATACTAATAGCTATTTTATTCTTTCATTTTAACACGAAAAGAAAGTAGGAATTAATAAGGCAAATGTTTAATTTTCTTGACAATTTTGATATAGAGACATTTCAAAAAGATTTGCTTTCCTGGTTTTCGCGCCACAAACGGGATTTACCTTGGAGAAGAACGAAAGATCCGTATCACATTTGGGTGTCGGAAATTATGCTACAACAAACGAGAGTGGAAACGGTGATTCCTTATTTCGAACGATTTTTAGAAGAGTTTCCAACGATAGAAGCATTGGCGGAAGCTGGTGAGGAAAAGGTCTTAAAAGCTTGGGAAGGACTCGGTTATTATTCAAGAGCAAGAAATCTTCAGACAGCTGTTCGGGAAGTGAAAGAAAGCTACGGAGGGGTTGTACCTGATACTGAAGATGAGATTGCGACGTTAAAAGGCGTTGGCCCTTATACCGCCGGGGCAATTTTAAGTATTGCCTACAATAAACCCGTTCCCGCCGTTGACGGTAATGTGATGCGTGTCCTTTCAAGAATTTTATTCATTGAAGAAGACATTGCCAAGGCGAAAACAAGAAAAATATTTGAACAAGCAGTAAGAGAGATGATTCCTCCCGATTCAGCTTCAAACTTTAATCAGGCACTTATGGAATTGGGTGCTATCGTCTGTACACCGACATCTCCTGCTTGTCTTCTCTGTCCGGTTCAAAAAGAATGCCGCGCTTTCCATGAAGGAATGCAGGAGCAGTTGCCAGTCAAGGCCAAAAAGAAGCCTCCAAAGCCTGTGAAAATTGCAGTTGCTGTGCTTGAGAATGCGAAAGGTAAATTTTTGATTAATCGACGTCCGAAAGAAGGTTTGCTTGCCAACTTGTGGGAATTTCCAAATTGTGAAGTTGAAGCAGGGAAAGATTATAAAGAGCAGCTCCAATCTTTTTTTAAAAATGAATGCCAGTTGAATGCTGTTCTTCATGAAGAGATCATGGATTTCGACCATGTTTTTTCGCATATTAAATGGGAACTTTCCGTTTTTCGCGGAACATTTAATAACAATGTTATGGAAAATGAGGAAATAAAGCTTGTGAACCTTCAAGAACTTCAGCGTTTCCCGTTTTCAGTGTCACATAAAAAAATAATAAGGAGGCTTGTAAAATGGAACTCGGATTAAACGGAAAAGTTGTTTTGGTTACAGGCGGATCAAAAGGAATTGGAAAAGCCATCGCAAAGGCATTTTATGACGAAGGAGCAAAAGTTGCAATTACGGCAAGAAATAAGAAAGAGTTAGAGCAATGCCAAGATGAAATGGAAACGATTTTTACATATGCAGGAGATATGAAGGACGAAGCTGCAAGGAAAGAACTGGTTGACGTAGTTTTGGATAAATGGGGTACGATCGATATTTTAATTAACAATGTTGGGGGAAGCAACGGCTCAACAGTTGCCGAAACAGAGTTGAATTTATTTAGAGATGCGATGGAATTAAACTTTTTCTCAACAGTTGATCTAAGCCGGCTCGTTCTTCCGGTAATGAAAGAGCGAAAGAACGGTGCCATTATTAATATTACTTCAATATCTGGACGCGAGTCAGGCAGCAAACCGACGTATAATGCTGCAAAAGCAGCGGCAATCAGCTTCACAAAAGCAATGGCTGATGAAGCGATTAAAGACGGCATTCGCGTCAATGGTGTTGCGCCAGGTTCAATTCTTCATCCGACATCGGTATGGCAAACAAGGGTTGAAGCAGATCCGGAAGCGATGAATCAGTTCGTTCAAGAAAAAATTCCCGCCGGACGTTTTGGCACAGCTGAAGAAGTGGCAAATGTTGTGCTATTTCTTGCATCAGACAAAGCATCATGGGTCGTCGGAGCAACAATTAACGTTGACGGCGGCCAATCAAAAAGCAATTTTTAAGGAAAGAGGGAATAGTAATGGATCGAAAAGTGGCGCTTGTCACTGGAAGCAGCCGTGGCATCGGAAAAGTCATTGCCACCCGGCTCGCAGAAAAAGGCTACGATCTTGTCATTAATTACGCACGCAACAAACGTGCCGCACAGGAGACAGCCGATGAATTAAAAAAATTAGGCAGCGATGTCCTCGTTATAAAGTGCAATGTCGGCAAAGTCGATAAAGTGAAAGAAATGTTCCAGCAAATTGATGAATATTTCGGCCGTTTGGATATTTTGGTAAACAACGCGGCCTCTGGTGTGCTCCGCCCCCTGATGGAACTGGAAGAATCCCATTGGAATTGGACAATGGATATCAATAGCAAGGCATTGCTTTTTTGTGCCCAGGAAGCTGCAAAGCTAATGGAAAAAAACGGCGGAGGGACAATTGTAAGCATGAGTTCCATCGGATCAATCCGAGTGCTCGATAACTACACTGCTGTCGGCGTGTCAAAAGCGGCTCTTGAGGCATTAACAAGATATTTGGCAGTTGAACTGGCTCCAAAAAATATCATTGCGAATGCCGTTTCCGGCGGGGTTGTCGATACAGATGCGTTAACCCATTTTCCGAATAGAGAAGAACTGTTGGAAGACGCTTTAAGCCGAACACCTGCCGGCAAGATCGTAAAAATGGAAGACTTGGCAAATGTCGTTATGTTTTTATTATCAGAAGAAGCTTCCATGATTCGAGGCCAAACATTGATTGTTGATGGAGGAATCTCATTATTAACATAGTTATTATTTCTTTTTCAAAAAGTTTGGATAGTACACTCACCTCCTGGTTACATTAAAACTGTGGAGGTGATAAACATGCCAAATAAAAAGTCACAAGCTGGCACGAATGTACAAAAAGTGCGTCAGCAAAACGCTCAATCTGCAAATCAGCAACCTGGCCAACAAGCTGGTCAATTTCAAGCTGAATTCGGAAGCGAAACAGATGCACAAAGCGTGAGACAAAAAAACCAACAATCTCAGGCTCGTAAACAGCAATCCACGCAAAACCCACAACAGTAAAACAACAGAAACAGGCATAGGGGCTGTCTAATAAGTTCCTAAATGAAAGCGAGAGAGGAAAGCTTCACGTTTTTCTTCTCTCGCTTTATATTTTGAAATGGGAAAGCCCATTTCTACAATGCCTTATCTCCACGGATTTTTTCTCGTTCCCGTTAGACAAACCAAAAAAAACGAAGCCATAATTCCTTGTTTGAATCTATAGAAAGGATTCGCATCTAAATTATTTCTGTAAACACAATAGTCGGAATTGCTAATTGCTAAACTTTTGGATCAAAAGGAGCTTAGTCACTTTTTCGACTCATTTGTGAAACGAGTAAATCAAAAATGAAACAAAAATTTACTCTAATTTATGAAATTATTTATAAGAAATAAAGAAATGCTTTTCAAGAATATTATAATTTTTTATTTATTAAATAGAGTTTCACAAAAGAGTTTCACAAAAATAAATTATTAAAAATCTTTCAGCCGCTTTTTTATTTATAAATAATTAATTCTTGGCATGGTTTTTGCATTTGAGAATAAACAAAACTTTAAAACTCATTTTTCAAAAGAAGGGGGAGGATATTAAAATCTACAATAAGAGAAATAGATAAGTCATTGTTAATCTTTGTTAATTGGGTAATCGTATGTTTCTCAAGAGATATTAAATAAAGGGGGCCAAAGATATGAACTGTAGAATATTAAACGTGAAAAACTTTTATCTAAGGATTTCAAAGAATCAAAGTAAAACTCAGTAGTAACTTAATTCTTTGAAAGCGCTTTTTAGAAATAAAATGTGAAAATGATAAGTAAAAAGTAAGTATCAAAAACGTCAATGATATGTTCTTGTACTTATTTTGATAGAAGATTGAATTTGTAACAGTCTTTTATTTAATAGTCTGTATAAAAATAACTAAGCGATTTAGGAGTTGATTTGAAATGTCAGAAAAAAATATGAATTTCGGATTATTTTTTTTAAATTCGGTAGCTCCATGGAAAACAGATGCAGAAGAATTAAGAGATGGTCTTGAGCAAATCAGAGAAGCAGATGAATTGGGATTTGACACAGCTTGGATTGCAGAACATAACGCAAGAAAATATGGGGTCGTCAGTTCAACAGCAGTTTACATGGCAGCTGCAGCTGCCCAGACCAAACGAATCATGCTTGGTTCAGCAGTTACGAGATTGCCATTGCATCATCCGCTTCAAGTAGCAGAAGACATGAATTTAGTCGATGTGATCAGCGATGGACGCTTGTATGTTGGGGTTGGAAAAGGTTATGATGCCTACGAATTTGAAGCATACAATATAGATTTCGAACAAAGGCATGACAAGTATGAAGAGTCTTTGGATATTATAAAAGCGGCTTTTCAAAATGAAAGGGTTTCATATTCAGGCAAATTCTATAACATTCAGGATGTTCCGGTTTATCCACGTCCTGTTCAAAAACAAGGCCCCCCGATCTTTGTAATGGTTTCAGGCAATGACGCTTCAATAGTTAAAGCTGCAAAGGAAGGCCATTCGTTTGTACTTGGAGGAATTACGAATGAGGACACAATGCATAAAATTTCCCTGTATAGAAAAACGGCCTTGGAAGCAGGTTATTCCCAAGAATATGTAGAAAAGGCCATTTCGCGTTCCGGTAAGCTATTATTTTTTAATGTCGCAGAAACTACTGAGCAAGCTGCTAAAGAATACGAAAAGGGATTAATGTGGTACATGAGTGTAAGAGACAATCGTCCGACATTTGGAGTGGTGGATAGAGACCGACATCTAAATTATGATGATTTTTTAAAATCAGGAAATGCTTTCATCGGCTCGTCAGAAAAAACCATTAATGATATTAAAAAGTTCAGAGAAGAAACAGGATTGAATAATATTATTTGCTGGTTTAACTGTGGAGGTCAGCCTCAACAACAAGTATTAAAAGCAATGCAACTGTTTTCGAAAGAAGTTATGCCACACTTTAAAGGTAGTTATAGTATTTCGCATTCAAAGTAAAAAATCTCAAGCTTTAAAATTAAAAAAATTGATGGAATCAAATAATAATGGGGGGTTTCTCATGAAAAATTATTTTAGTTTAAAGTTTTTGTTGATGGCAAGCATTATCGTGATTTTAGCCGCATGTGGCAACAACTCAGAAAAGTCAGCATCTGACTCATCATCAAACCAAAGTAAGGAAGTAATCGAGTTAAACTATAATAACCTTGCAACACCTACTCATCCATATACAAAAGAAATTGTTGAGCCTTGGATTGAATACGTTGATGAAGTTACAGATGGCAGAGTAAAGATCAATCAATTCCCTAATGCGGCACTTGGTTCTCCGGCATCAGGTTATGACGATATTAGCGGTGGAGTTTTTGAAATTGGATTATTATATCCAGCAACAGATAGTAATGATATATTATTTCCGTTAACGATTGCAAATTTACCTTTTGCCATTGAAACTCCTAATATATCAGTAAGTGTAATGAATAAATATTTTGACAAGTATATGAAAGATACGTTTAAAGATGATGTAGTTTGGTTAGGGGCGTCATCGACAGACACAGCCCAGCTTTATAGCACTGATCCGATTGAAAAAGTTGAAGATTTAAAACACAGAAAAATTAGTAGTACATTCAGTGTTATAAATTCCTTAATTCAAAATTGGGAAGCGAGCCCGGTAAATGTATCTAATACAGAGTTATATGAATCTGTTGAAAAAGGAATGGTTGATGACGTTATTTACAATACGACCGGAGCAATAGGCTTTAATTTAAACGAAGTTACTTCTCATTTGATAAAACTCGATTTAGGAACAAACAATAATGGCCTTTTTATAAATGCAAATATTTTTAATAAAATGCCTGAGGATATACAGCAGCTCTTCATAGAAAAGATAGGCCCTAAGCATCAAGACTTGATGGCAGAACTTTATACAAAATCAATGGAAAATTCTATTACAGAGTTTGAGAATAGAGTAAAAGATAAGGGAGGCAGTGTCATAATTCCGAATGAAGAGGAGTTAACTAAATTTAAGGAACCAGCTAAAAAAGTGTGGGATGATTGGGTGAAAAGGGCAAATGAAAAAGGTTATCCGGGCGAAGAGATGATGGATTACTTCAAACAATTGTTAAAAGAAGAAGGTTCTGAAGTCCCTTTTTAGTTAAAATATTCATACAAAATAAGCCTAAATTTAAATATAATTTTATCCTTAACTAGGGATGTTTCCATCCCTGGTTAAATTTCCAGCACATTCCTTTTAAAACATTTAATATCTACTGAAAGGAAGACCTTACTGTGAACTTTATTGTAAAAACTATTGATTATATTACTGCTCTAAATAAATGGTTAGCATATGCTATTGCATTTCTCATGATGTTCGTTGTTTCCTTGTTTGCAATTACTAGAAGTATTGGACACCCTATTATAGGAGATATAGAACTTGCTCAATTTATAATGGTGCTACTGATCGTAACATCTTTGGCCTTTACTGAAAAAACAGATTCACATGTTTCCATAGATTTGATTTTTGATAGGTTTCCTCGCAAAATGCAAGCGCTTTTAATCTTTTTGGCTCAATTATTAACTGCGGTTTTTTGCTTTATGATTTGCTGGTCCTTTATTGCCAAAATGAACTTCGGATCAAATTCTAGTGTATTGGGAATCCCTTTTTATCCCTTTAGGATATTATTAATCATTGGTTTTTTTGCCTGGGGGCTTGAAGTTCTCAAGAAGCTATTTTTAAATTTCAAAAGGTAACAAATTTTTAGTTAACAAGCTTAAACTTGGGGGGCTCATGTATGTCCATTTCTATCGTGGGATTAATAGTAATTATCGCTGTTTTTGTTTTAATGTTTTTAAGGATACCAATTGCAATTGCCATGGGAATCCCTGCTTGTATTGGAATACTTTATTTAAGGGATTGGAATACATTGTTATCAGTCCTTGACACTACCGTATGGCAAAACAGTTATTCTTATACGTTAACTACCATACCCTTATTTGTCTTAATGGGACAGCTAATTTATTCATCTGGAATAAGCAATGAATTATTCACTGCTTTTCGGAATTGGCTAAGCAAGCTCAGGGGAGGTTTGGCGATGGCAACCATCGGATCGTCAGCCATGTTTGCCGCTGCATCTGGTTCCAGTTTGGCTACAACAGGCACAATTGGTGTTATGGCATCAAAGGAAATGTTAAAAGCTGGATACGCGAAAAGCTTAACGGGAGGTTCCATTGCAGCTGGAGGCACACTGGGCATCCTTATTCCACCTAGTACAATGATGATTATATACGGAATGATGACTGAGCAATCCATTGGGAGATTATTAATAGCGGGAATTCTACCTGGAATTATACTCACTTTTCTCTTTATGCTCACTATCTATGTGAGCAGCCTTATAAAACCAGACTTGGTTTCAAAAACAAATGAAGAGAATATAACCTGGAAAGAGCGCTTCAATTCTCTTAAATCAACAATATGGATAATATTGCTTTTTATCGTCGTCATAGGCGGGATTTACGCCGGGATTTTTACCGCAACCGAATCTGCCGGGGCAGGGGCTTTGGGGGCTTTTATTATTGCGCTAATTCGCAGAAAACTAACTATAAAAAAACTGAACGAAGCTATTTTTGAGACCGTTAAAACTACCGGGTTTATTTTCGCTATCGTTATTGGCGCATTTATTTTAAATTACGTATTAACGATCACCCGGCTACCTCATTTAATATCTGACTTCATGTTTTCCAAAGACCTTTCACCGACAATGTTGTTTATTTTAATCGTGATAATGTACATTATTTTAGGTGCGATTATGGATACGCTGTCAATGGTCGTTGTAACAATTCCTATCATATTGCCATTAATTGAAGCGATGGGTTTCGATTTAATCTGGTTTGGTGTAATTATTGTGCTTGTCGTAGAAATGGGATTGATTTCGCCTCCGGTTGGAATGAATTGTTTTGTGCTAAATGGAGTTGTTAAAGAATTGGAATTAAAAGACATCTTTAAAGGTGCCCTCATATTCATGATTCCTATTCTTGTTTTAGTCGCATTGCTATACGTTTTTCCTGAAATTGCACTGTATTTGCCCAACACGTTAAAATCATAGATTTTAAGAAAAATATATTAAGTAGAGGGGTATAAAGATGGTTTCTGTAAATTCAATAACCGGAAAAATTGAAAGTTCCGATTTAGGGCGTACTCTAATCCATGAACACTTGCGGACATCTTCGGAAGGACCCCGCTTTCAGTTTCCCCATTTGTATGACGAAGAACATGAGTTCCAGATGGCGGTCGAGCAAGTAAAAAACGTTAAGGAACGCGGCATTAAAACAATTTGTGATCCGACAGTAATGGGACTTGCTCGAGACATACGTTTCATGGAAAGGGTGGCAATTGAAACAGGAGTACAAATAATAGCGGCGACCGGTATTTTTACGTTCCATTATCTTCCCACTCGTTTCATTAATGAAGATGAGAATTTTATGGCAGAAGTTTTTATACGAGATATTGAGGTTGGTATACAGAACACTTCAATTAAAGCTGGATTCTTAAAATGCGCTACTGATTACCAAGGTATAACGCCTGATGTCGAAAAAGTTATCCGTGCTGTTGCAAAGGCCCACCATAGGACAGGAGTTCCGATCATGACCCATTCGCATCCAGCAAGCGGTACCGGACTAATGCAATTGGATATTTTAGAAGATGAAGGTGTTAACCCAAAGAATGTTCTGATTGGGCATTGTGGGGATACAGATGATATCGACTATATTTCCAAGATATTGGACCGGGGTGCCTACGTTGGACTGGATCGTTACGGTATTACGACAATGATTACTACTGAACAAAGAAATGATACTGTAATTTCTTTGATAGAGAAAGGTTACGTAGATCGCTTGTTTCTTTCTCAAGATTATTGCTGTACAACGGATCGGTTAAAGCCTGAGTCAAAAAAGAAAAGATTGCTCCCAAAATGGTCAATGACATTCCTTTTGGATGAAGTTATTCCAGAATTGTTAAGCAGAGGAGTAAAAGAAGAACATATTCATGTGATGATGGTCCAAAATCCAAAGCGGTGGTTTGAAGGTTAATAAGTTTATAGACAACTATTAATGATTTTTTTGACGCGTCTCATTTATAAAACATCGTTTTATTTATGAGACAAAAATTAAATTAAATCAGCGATTAAATGAAAAAAGTCGGCTGTAAAGTCGGCTGTAAAGTCGGCTTTTAAAGGGAATATTTATAAAAATCAAAAATTATTAAATTTGGCATAAATTTTGCATTTAATATTTGCCAAAAACGAGTATCTATTTAAGTTTCTTAGGGAAGGGAGAGGCAGTATAATTTCTCAGTTGATATGAGATATTAAGAAATTTTAAGGGTGGAATCTTAATGAAAAACAAATTGATAGAAACCGAAGAGCAGCTTATGGAAAACAATAGGTTTAGAAAATTAATTGGAGTACAAATTGAGGATATAGGCGATGGAACTGCGCTGCTATCTTTACCAGTAACTGACGATTTATTACAATCTGGGCACGTTGTGCATGGAGGTGTTCTCTCTGTTTTAATAGATTCAGTTATTGGAACTGCAGTGAGATCAGTTTTGGAGCCTAATAAAATATCTGTTACAGCTGAGATGAATATTAACTATTTTAGGCCAGCAACGAAGGGAAAAATATTGGCAGAAGGAAAATTGGTAAACAAAGGAAGAACCCTGATTGTTGGTACAGGTGATATAAGAAATGAAGAAGGCAAGCTTTTGGCAACAGGAAGAGCGACATACGCTGTAATAGAAAGAGCTACTTAATTGTAATAAATAAAAAAGATTAAGGAGATACAAAAATGGCTGAAAAAAATATTTTGATTGAAAGAATAGGTAAAATTGGTTATTTAATTTTGAATAGGCCACAGAAATTAAATGCACTTAGTGTGGAACTTTTAAATGATTTTGATAAAGCTTTAGATGAAATAGAAGCAGATAATGAAATTAGTGTCCTTATTATTAAAGGTGAAGGTAGAGCTTTTAGCGTAGGTTATGACGTAGTGGAACATACACAAGTAACAGTTACGGAGGATAGAGATAATCTAGAAGACTATACAAGACGCTGGCTTAGGCTTTGGGAATTTCCGAAGCCGGTTATCGCTCAGGTTCAAGGGTATGCACTTGCAGGAGGCACTCAATTATTAGCTTGTTGTGACATTGTCATTACTGATAAAGATGCCCAATTTGGCTTTCCTTCTTTGCCATTAGGCGGTGGTTTTGTAGGAATCTATTGGGGTTGGCACGTAGGCCCTCAACGAGCAAAGCTTCTTGATTTGACTGCGGGTAGCCGTATAAGTGGAAAAGAAGCGACTGAATATGGCTTCGCTGCAAGGTGTTTTGATGGTGATAGTTTAGAAGAGGAAACATTGAATATAGCACGTGGGATCGCTAAGACACCATTAGATGTCCTTAAATTAAAGAAAAAGGCGCATAACCGGATATTGGAACAACAAGGATTTCGCAATGCTCTTTTATTCGGTCCTGAACAAGATGCGATTATTCATACAGCAGAAGGAATAAAAATGATGTATCAAAAAATTAATGAATTAGGACTCAAAGAAACTATTAAGTGGTTTAACGAACAAAATGTATAAAAGACGGAAAAATAAAAACTAATCTAGAATTGAAAGGGAGGTGGTTCTCTAGCTATCAACTTAGTTTTTATACAATAAAAACTTATTTAAAATTAAAATCATCGGAGGGGTAAATATGGAAAAAACAATGAATTTAAGGCCTAAGGTAGTTAAGTTTTTAGAAGGCCCAAAAAAACTTTTCATCAACGGCCAATGGGTTGAATCAGCAAGCGGAAAAACTTTTGAAACAAGAAACCCAGCTACTGGCGAAGTCTTAGCAATTGTACATGAAGCTGAAAAAGAAGATGTCAATCGTGCAGTTGAGGCAGCGAGGGAAGCATTTGACAACGGTCCATGGGCAAAGCTAAGTGCTTCAGAAAGAAGCCGACTTATTTATAAATTTGCCGATTTAATGGAAGAAAATCTAGAAGAGTTAGCACAACTTGAAACACTCGATAATGGAAAACCAATTAATGAATCAAAATTTTTTGATGTGCCAACAGCGATTGAGCACTTTCGTTATTATGCCGGATGGTCTACAAAAATAATTGGACAAACCATTCCAGTCAACGGGAATTTTTTTAATTATACAAGACATGAGCCAGTTGGTGTTGTTGGACAGATTATTCCTTGGAATTTTCCAATTTTGATGGCGGCATGGAAACTTGGGGCTGCACTTGCGACAGGCTGTACAGTAGTCCTGAAGCCCGCTGAACAAACACCCCTAACTGCCCTCTACTTAGCTGAATTATTTCAAGAAGCAGGCTTTCCAGATGGGGTAGTTAATATTATACCTGGCTTTGGTAAAACAGCGGGTGAACCTTTAGTAAAGCACGAAAAAGTAAATAAAATTGCATTTACCGGCTCAACACAAGTCGGAAAACAAATAATGCGTCAAGCAGCAGATACAGTTAAACGAGTAACTTTGGAACTTGGTGGAAAGTCACCGAATATTATTTTGCCGGATGCAGATTTGTCAAAAGCAACACCAGGCGCTCTTATGGGCATAATGTTTAACCAAGGACAAGTTTGTACAGCAGGATCCCGCCTTTTTGTTCAGAAGAAAGCATTCGATAATGTAGTTGCCGATCTTGTATCTCAATCGAAAGCCATTAAACAGGGCCCAGGTATTGATGCAAACACTCAAATGGGACCGCTTATTTCCAATGTTCAGCAAAATCGTGTTATGAATTATATTGAAAAAGGTAAAGAAGAAGGTGCTGAAATTTTAACCGGAGGAAGTAGTCCATTTGAAAATGGGTACTTTGTAGAACCTACCATATTCGCTGGGGTAGAAGATGAAATGACCATTGCTAGGGAAGAAATTTTTGGTCCGGTTCTTGTAGCTATGCCATTTGATGATTTGGATGAAGTGATTGCACGAGCTAATAATACGTCATATGGTCTTGCGGCTGCTGTTTGGACTGAAAATGTGCGAAATGCACACTATGTTGCAAGTAAATTACAGGCTGGAACTGTGTGGGTCAATTGTTACAATGTCGTAGATGCTGCAGCGCCATTTGGTGGATTTAAACAGTCTGGAAGTGGACGAGAAATGGGCTCTTATGCACTAGATAACTATACAGAAGTCAAAAGTGTTTTCGTTAATATGGATTGATAAAATTTTTAATAAGAATCCATTTCTAGAACGTTCGCATGAATGTTGAATAAGGCCGGAAATATCCGGTCTTCTTCACAAACTAAAATATTTACAATATTCCTCATATTTTGATATATGAAAGGAAATAAACGATTAAAAAGGGGATTTACAATGTTGACATTTTTTAAATGGAAACAGATGGGAATGTTTTTAATGCTTGTTTCTATCCTTATAATGGTCGGTTGTACATCGAACCAGAAAGTGGAGCAGCAAGAGTCAGGAGAGTCAAACGAAACGAAGGTTGAGCAAGAAAAAGTGTTAAAAATTGCCCTAGCTGCCGGTGCAACTAGGCTGGATCCACATTTCAATTCAACTGCATCGGATCTTACAATTAGTCAACCAATGTTTAATGGATTAGTTCGTTTTAAGCCTGGATCAGTTTCTGAAATTGTGGGGGATCTAGCGGATTCATGGGAGAGTAATTCGGAAGGGACCGAATGGACTTTTCACCTTCATAAAGGGGTACAGTGGCATCATGGTTATGGGGAGCTTACATCAGATGATGTGAAGTGGACTTTTGAAAGACTCCTTAACCCTGAGGTAGGCTCGCGATTTCACTCAGAGCTAACTGTTATAGAAGAGATTCAGGCTCCCGATCCTTATACAGTTATTTTTAAATTAAAACATCCAGATTCAGCTTTTTTACAACGTATATTAGCGGATGGCTCTGCCGGTGCTATTGTCAAAAAAGAAGCAATAGAAGAAGCTGGCAAGGATTCAATGACTAAACCAATAGGTACAGGACCCTTTATGCTTAAAGAATTTAAACAAGATGAAAAAGTTGTCCTAGAAAAAAACCCTGATTATTTTCGAGGGGAGCCTAAATTAGATAGGATTGAGTATCTAGTTATGAGTGATCGAAATGCAATAGATGTAGCTTTAGAGAAAGGTGAACTCCAAATGGCTGTTGGAGAAACTGATCAATTATGGTTGCAAAAAATGGAAAACAATAACAAGTTTGAACTGGATATTGTAGGACCTAATGTTTATTGGGGACTTTTTCTTAATACATCAATGGAGCCATTTGATAACTTATTGATAAGAAAAGCTATTGCTCATGCTATAGATATGAATGCATTTGTACAAGAGGTTTACGGATCTTATTCATCAGGACAAATAGCTACAGGACCTATAGGCAGTGACTTATTTGGGTATTCGGATGTCGGAGTTCCTAAATATGACCCTGACCTATCAAAGAAATTATTAGCGGAAGCAGGGTTTCCTGATGGTTTGACACTTCCCCCACAGTTTTTAAGTGCTAGGCCGAACTATGTTCAATTTATGACATATATTCAGGAAGAGCTTAGGAAGGTGGGTATTAATATGGAACTCCAAAAAGTTGACGTAGCTACGTATGGAGCTAATATCAGAGACAATTTAAATGGGCTTGTTCTCTATGGCAGAGCTACTAAACCTCATGCAGCCTTTGCGATGGATGATCACTATTATGGTCCGTCAACGGTTGGAAAATCGACAGCAAAACTTAATTTTTCACATTATAACAAATCAGACAAATTAATTGAACTAGCTGGAAGAGAATTGGATGAAACAAAAGCGAAGGATCTTTACGAGCAAATTCAAAAACAAATTATGGAAGAGTATGTGGTAGTTCCTCTTGTTGAATCAAAAAATGTACTTATAAGACGGAAAGGTGTTCAGCTAGGTTATGAATTAGAAGGTACATTGAATTACTTTTATCCACTTAATGAGATGACAGATCTGCAAGAGTGATTTTTTAACTCAAAAAAAGGCTATAGCGTTAATCGTGTGTCGGGAATAGACAATGAATATAAGAATGGAGTGATTAATTTTGATTTACTACCTCATTCGCAGATTGTTAGTCGCATTACCTACTATGTTTATCACTCTAAGTTTGATATTTTTTACTCTCCGGGTTCTTCCCGGAGATCCTGCATTAGCTATTTTAGGTGATAATGCAACCGAGGAAGCTTTGAATAATTTGCGTGAGCAAATGGGGTTAAACGCACCAATATGGCAACAGTATTTAGTTTTTTGGGGAGATATTTTACGTGGTGATTTTGGTTTATCTATAGCATCTGGAACTCCGGTTATTAACCTGATTGCAAGCAATTTTAGCCCTACGATAATTCTAACTTTAACTAGTATTTTTATTGGTAGTTTAATTGGCATTCCTAGTGGGATTTTATCTGCTTTGAGACCAAATTCATTCATAGATACTGTGGTGAGGATAGTGTCCATTACATGGGTATCTATACCTGCTTTTTTGCTAGGCATTATACTTATACTCATTTTTTCTCTTAAGATAGACTTGCTTCCTTCTATGGGAGCAGGGGAAGGTTTTTTAGGAACAATGTATCATTTAATTCTACCCTCTTTTACTCTTGGTCTTATTAATTCTGCTGTTATTATGAGAATTGCTCGAGCAAGTATGCTTGAGGAAGTAAACCAAGACTATATACGGACAGCACGAGCTAAAGGTATACCGACTGGAATAGTCATTTTTAAACATGCACTTAGAAATAGTTTAATTCCTGTAATTACAGTGATCGGTTTAGACATTACGGCATTGATAAGTGGTGCTGTTATTACAGAAACTATTTTTAGCCGTCCAGGTCTAGGTAGTTTAGCGGTGGGAGCAATTACTACGAGAGACTTTCCAATTCTTCAGGGATGTTTAATATTGTTTGCTGCTCTAGTTATTATTGTAAATTTGATTATTGATATTACTTATTCAATCGTGAATCCCAAAATTAGACCTAGTTAAATAACGAAAAAATAAGAGAGGAGATAATTATTTGACCCAACCATTATCAAAGGAACCTAAATCCACTCAAAATTCATTACAAGTAAACAAAACGGAAAACCTTCAAAGAAAAGGAAAGTCAGCTGAATGGATGGCTTTTAAGAAAAATAAATTAGGAATGGTGTCTTTCTTTATTTTGATTGGTATATTATTTATCGCAATTTTAGCACCGGTAATCGTGCCGTATGATCCCCTAGCACAAGAAGTGACCGCTCGCGCTAAAGAGCCCTCATTATCCCATTGGCTTGGAACAGATCCCTTTGGTAGGGACATTTTAAGCCGGATAATGCTAGGTTCACAAACGTCATTATTTGTTGGATTTTTATCCGTATTTCTCAGTGGTATTGTTGGAGGATTTATTGGAATGGTCGCAGCTTACAAGGGGGGATGGTTAGACGACGTATTAATGCGTATTTTGGAATCTATTATGATGCTGCCATTGTTGTTATTTGGACTAATGGTGTTAGTTGCTCTTGGACCAAGTATGACAACACTTATTGTAGTTATTAGCATTGGACTAATTCCCAGTGTTGCTCGGATGGCTAGAGGAGTAACTTTGGAGGTTAAGGAAAAAGAATATATTAAGGCTGTTGTTTCAATAGGAGGTAGAGACTTAAGAATTCTTCTCAGTCATATATTTCCGAACATTTTAGGCCCCGTTTTGGTAATCACTACTCTTAATATGTCAACTGCTATTCGAATTGAAGCTAGTTTAAGCTTCCTTGGTGTAGGTGTTCAACCTCCGACTCCTACATGGGGAAATATGATCCAAGAAGGGTTTCAATATATCACCTCAACTCCCGGTTTAGTAATTTATCCCGGTTTAGCTTTACTAATTGTTTCTATCGCATTTAATGTAATGGGTGATGCAATTCGGGATGCTTTTGATCCACATATTAAAAAACAGCGAAATTAGGGGGATTAAGATGTCTGTAATTTTAGAAATCAAAAATTTACGAGTAGGGAGAAATGTACAGCATCAATTTTCTGCTGTTTTGGATGATGTTAGTTTTTCAATCAACCAAGGTGAATTTGTTGCGATAGTAGGAGAAAGTGGTTGTGGCAAAAGTATGACAGCCTTGTCTATTATGGGGCTTCTTCCTAAAACAATGCAGGTGGGGTCAGGTAGTATTTATTACCACGGAAGAGATCTTACTAAATTATCTTCCAGAGAATATAATCAGCTTCGAGGAAAAGAACTATCCATGATTTTTCAGGAACCAATGACGTCTCTTAATCCTTCATTTACGATTGGTAATCAGATTTATGAAGTATTTAAATATCATACAGACTTCAGTATAAAAGAAATAAGACAAAAATCTATAGAAATACTAGAGCAAGTAAAAATTCCTGATGCAAAAGAAAAACTTAATATGTACCCTCATGAATTATCTGGAGGAATGAGACAACGGGTTATGATAGCAATGGCTCTTGCTTGCAATCCAAAAATATTGATCGCTGATGAGCCTACTACGGCCTTAGATGTAACAATTCAAGCCCAAATTCTTAATCTATTAATTGAACTTCAACAAAATTTGAATATGACAGTTATTATGATTACCCATGATTTAGGGGTCGTTGCAGAAACATGTCATAGGGCTATTGTTATGTATGCCGGGCAAGTAATTGAAGAAGCAAAGATAGACGATTTATTTGAAAGACCTATTCATCCGTATACTGAAGCCTTAATGAAGTCTATCCCAAAATTAGGAGAACCCAAGTTGAAATTACATACTATTGAAGGTTCAGTTCCAGATATAAACAATATGCCAATTGGTTGCCGATTTCATCCCCGATGTAATTTAGCAACAAGTATCTGTTTAGAAGAAGTGCCTAAACTAGAAATAAAGGAAAATAAAAGGAGGTCACGTTGTTGGAACAGAGCGTAGAAACTGATGTTCTACTAGATGTTAAAAATTTAAAAAAATATTTTTCGGAGAAAGGAAATTTATTAAGAAAATCACAGAATAAAATCAAAGCAGTTGATAACATATCATTTCAAGTTAAAAGAGGAGAAACTTTCAGTATTGTTGGTGAATCGGGTTGCGGAAAAAGTACGACTGGACTGTGTTTACTACGTTTAACTGAACCGACATCTGGAGAAGTTATCTTTAATGGTAAAGACATTTTAGCAATTAGCAACAAAAAAGAAATGCTAGATTATCGTCGTAACATTCAAATCATTTTTCAAGATCCCTATAGTTCATTAAATCCAAAACATACAGTTAAACAAATATTGAGCGAGCCTTTCATTATAAATCAAACAGTTTCAAAAGATGAGATTGAAGAACGTGTCATCTCACTGTTAAAACTTGTTGGTTTAGACACCTATCACTTGAACAGATATCCACATGAGTTTTCAGGAGGACAACGACAACGAATTGGGATTGCTAGAGCGCTGGCTTTAAATCCACAATTGATTATTTGCGATGAACCAGTTTCAGCACTAGATGTTTCCATTCAATCCCAAATATTAAACTTGCTAAGGACATTACAACAAAAATTGAATTTAACTTATATCTTTATTTCACACGATCTTAGTGTTGTAGAGCGTATCAGTGATCGTGTGGCTGTAATGTATTTAGGAAAAATTGTAGAATTAGGAACTCGTGAACAAATATTTAATGATCCAAAACATCCTTATACAAAAGCATTATTATCCTCTGTTCCTATTGCTGATCCGAAAATGAAGAAATTGAAAAATAGAATTGTGTTAGAAGGGGATTTACCTAGTCCAAACAATCCTCCAAAAGGTTGTTATTTTTATTCAAGATGCCCTGTTAAAATGGAAAAATGCAAGGAAATTTATCCTACTGTACAACAAGTTTCGGAACTTCATCAAGTATCATGTCATCTTGTTAGTCTAGAATAAAAGATATAATGTTATTGCAAAAATTGTGCCATGGTTAGAGGCTATTTAACTCTATAATTTTTTCTTTTGGAATTCTAGAGGGGGGAGGTAGATACTATGACAAGCTCAGATTTATGCCACCAAGAATAATCAAGTTATTTCAACCATTTTACCATAAAAGATTTATCTTTAAAAAACAGAATCGTAATGGCACCGATGTGTATGTATTCTTGCCCGGAACAGGATGGAAAGATAACAAACTGGAATCTAACCCATTACACGACACGTGCAGTTGGCCAAGTTGGTCTAGTAATCGTTGAAGCCTCAGCTGTAAGTCCAGAGGGGCGCATTTCGATGGAGGATCTCGGTATCTGGGATGATGAACAAATTGCAGGGCTCACAAAGCTAACCAAATTAGTACATGAACACGGAGCAAAAATAAGTATCCAACTTGCGCATGCGGGGAGGAAGTCAAGAATTGATGGTTCGATTAAAGCTCCTTCTGTAATTCCTTTTTCTTATAAGAGTAAAACACCACAAGAAATGACAATCCAACAAATTGAGGATACGGTCGCCTCTTTTAAGAAAAGTGCTTATTGGGCTTTTTTTGCAGCTAAACAGCTTGGTGTGAATCTCGAAGGTCCTATACAATATAGACGTGGAATGGGTTTAACCTTTGGTTTACTAAAATATATAAGATTTTTTCTAAAGAAATCTAAACAGCCTCAGTCTTCTATTTACAGAACTGAGGCTTTTTATAATTTAAAATATTAATTTGATTGTATCTTTACAAAGTCAGTTTATATTATATTAATTTGTTGCTTCAATAAATTGATTTTTTAGTTGTTCACGCAATTGGCGTTTTAAAAACTTTCCAACAGAGGTTTTTGGAATTTCATCCACAAAGATCACGTCATCTGGAATCCACCATTTAGCAAACTGAGACGCTAGTGATTCAAGTAAATCCACTTTAGTTACTTTTCCCTTAGCATCTTCCTTTAAAACAACAACCGCAATAGGACGTTCTTGCCAGCGGGGATGTGGGACACCGATAATAGCAGCTTCGAAAACCGCTTCATGAGCCATTAACGCATTTTCTAGGTCAACTGAAGAAATCCATTCTCCTCCGCTTTTAATCAAATCTTTCGTACGATCGACTAATTTAATAACCCCTTCTTCATCAACCGTTGCAATATCACCTGTATAGAACCAGCCTCCTTTTACAGCCTCAATTGTTTTTTCTGGCTCTTTATAATAACTATCAGTAATCCATGGACCTCGAAAAAGAACTTCACCCATATCTTTTCCGTCCGGTTTTACTTCGCCTAGATCATTAACTATTTTAACTTCAATACCTGGAACTGGGATCCCTTGCTTTGAGCGGATTTTCAGTTTGTCTTCAAAAGAAAGGTCTTGTTGATAACTTTTTAAGCGTGAAACTGTAGCTACTGGACTAGTTTCTGTCGCACCATACGCTTGGAGAAATGGAATATTATATTTTTCTTCATATGTTCGAATAAGTCCTTCCGGTGCAGCTGAACCACCACAAACAATACATCGTAAACTAGTTGTATCATAATCTTTCGATTCAAGTTCATTTAAAAGTCCAATCCATACTGTTGGTACGCCCGCTGTCATTGTGACTCGTTCAGATTCGATTAACTTGGCAATGATTTCAGGAGTAAAATTCGGACCCGGAAGAACTTGGGTGGCCCCAAACCATACAGCTGCGAAGGGAAAACCCCATGCGTTTACATGAAACATAGGTACCACATGCATAGCAACGTCTGATTCCGACAAGGCCATCGTATCAGCCAATCCTAACATCATTGCATGTAGAACGATGCTTCGGTGTGTATAAAGCACACCCTTTGGATTACCAGTTGTCGCTGACGTGAAACACATCCCAGCTGGTTCATTTTCATCAATGTCGGTTGGAAATAAATAATTTGTATCTCCTTCAGCAACAAGTGTTTCATAATGATAGGCTGGTTGGAGCGTTGTTTCAGGTAGCTTACCCTTTTCTGTAATAATAATAAAACATTCGACCGAAGGGATTTTATCCTTTATTTTTTCTACTGTGGACAAAAGGCTTTCATCAATAATTAATATTTTGTCTTCAGCTTTTTGAATAATATAAGTTAAATGATCGAGTGATAATCTTATATTAATTGTGTGTAAAACTGCACCCATACTAGGTATTGAAAAGTAGGCTTCTAAATGACAATGGTCATTCCATGCGAGCGTTCCCACCCTGTCTCCTCGTTGAACACCGAGTTTTTCAAGAGCGCTGGATAAGCTTCTCGTCCTTTTTGCAAATTCAGCATATGTTAAGCGTGTTATTCCTTTGCTCGTTCTGGAAATTACCTGTTTTTTTGGAAAATACTTTTCTGCTCTTGTCAAAAGCGAATCAATTGTTAATTGTGTGTTCATCAAGGTTGCATTCCCCCATTCGTATTACTAAAAATCTTAACTGAATCAATTTCACAAAATAACATTTCAAAGTACCTCAAGATTTTTGAAACTCAAAACAGAGTACCTCCTAAAAATGTCAAAAAAGCAGAACTTGAAGCTACTTTTATCAAATTGATCACCGTTAAGCTTTTCCACTCAGGTAGCTACTGATTCCCCTGCTTTTCGATTAATCCGCTTAGCAAAAGCATTGACGTCATAGATCGTCGACAAGTACATGTCTGGCATTGCTTTACGGAACATTAACTCTGCGGCGTGACAGACACCGATAATATTTCGTCCGGTAACATTAACTCCTGCTTGAGCAAGCTTGCGATAGTAGCCAAGCCCTTCATCACGGTAGAGGTCGAGTTCGTTGACGGTAATAACGTGTGGTGGAAGACCTGTAAGATCATGATATGTTGCCCAATATGGCCAGCAAAGAGGGTTGTTAGCGTTGAGCCCGTCCGGATCGTAAACTGAAGCGGCTACCTTGTTCATTAAGTTATTGACGAAATAACCGTCGTTCTCCAACAGCGACGGAAACTCTGCGGCCATGTCCTCGTAATTCCAATCGTAGGCCCCTGAGATGTAGGGAACGAGGGCATAGACCCCATCGATTGCGTCGAGTCGTCCCTCGCGCTTAGCCTTGATGGTTGTGGCTAGTGCAAGGTTAGCACCGCCGGATTCTCCGGCCAAAATCAGTTTCGAAAGACCAAGTGATTCGCGGTTTGCATGTGTCCATTCGAGTGCTGTCGTGCAGTCGTTTAAACCCGCCGGAAACGGATGAGGGCCGAGAACACCTGCAGCGTTACGAAACTCTACTCCAATAACCACCATTCCGGTGGCTGCCAACTCATCGCGCCACCTTGAGTACATTGGGCCAGACGTGCTAAGCATTGCCATGCCTCCTCCATGGAAATGAAGTATGCCCGGAAGAGCGTTTGAGGACTTGACTTTTGGGCGGTGAATGTATAGAACGATGTCATTACTATCCACACCTCTGATAGTTTCAATCGATTGCTGGATTCCTGATACAGGTGGCAAATCTTCCATTAAGCTAGCGTTTAAAGCCTCGAGTCCAGCCTCTGCTGTAGCCAGAAACTTAAGGCGTTCCTCCAACGGGTCTTTAGATGACACAGGTGGCGGTGCAGCCAAGCTATCCAAGCCATGAGCGGCCAAAGCTTTGACCATTCGAGGGTCTGACCGCGGATCCGTACTCAGATCGAACTCTGGGTTTCCAAAACGACCAGGTAAAGACACTATTTTTCTCAATGTAAATCCTCCCTTTAAATATTAGATCATTAACACATCTTAGTTAATCTCAAATAATTGACTAGACTGTAAATAGAAGGGATGTGTCCGAAGAAGTCTCAACATATAGACAAAAAATTCTATGGTTGTTGAGCACACAAAAAGGTCAACTGCAAAGAGTTAAGCAGTGAATAATGGTATCAGAAATTACAATTTATAATGGATTAAAGATTTTACCCTCGAATCAGCCCAATTGATATAAAAATCCACTATTTTTTCGAAGCATAAAAAGTTTAACTTTGTTCCTCTTAATTGAAGTACCGCCAATAAAAGAATATTTTTTATGGTTGAACGCTCTTAAGTTTAGTTAGAGGTGCTCACTTTATTGAGCTCTTCAATTAAAATAGGCATTCCTTCTCTAAAAGTATCCATGCCTATTTCGGCTGTTAGTTGATATACTTCCATTATTTCTTCTTTTGTCGCACCAAGCTTTAGTGCGCTTTGTATATGGTGGCGCCAACCGCGTGTAAAGAGGTGAGTAGCAGAAGCGTCACCAGCAATATAAATGAATTCTTTTTGTTTTGGTGTCAGGTAACCATTCGCCCAGGGGATGCTTGATGTTTTGGTATACGCTTCAAAGGATTGATCATCTAACACTAGCAGTCCATCCCAGAACTCATTCCAATAACCTCTTTTTTCCATAAAGTCTTCTTTTAGCTTCATTTGCCGCTCATTTAATTGAGAATTAAGTTCGCCTGTTTTTTCAATTTCATCCATTAATAGTGGAATACCTTCGAGGAAAGTATGTATTCCCAGAGCGCTGACTAGTTGAAAGACTTCTATTATTTCTTCTTTTGTAGCGCCAAACTCGAATGCTTTTTGAATATGTGTTTTTATAGCTGGATTGTATAAATGGGTTGCACACGCATAAACAGCAATGTAAATAAACTCCTTTGTTTTTGGATCAATTACCCCTCTTTTCCAAGGTACAGAAGTAAATTGTAAGTACGCTTCAAAAAACTCCGGATCTATTTCCAAAAGTCCATCTAGTGATTCATCCCAATACCCTCTAACTTCTACAAAACGTTTCTTTAGATTTTCGCGATCAAATTTCATGTTCTCAGTCCTCCGAATTTATTTTATAGGGATAAAATTCTAATAACTATAAGCAAAATTTTTAATGATAAATAGAAAATGTGTAGATTTAGAATCGATCTTCATTAAAATATTAATAAATATAGAAAAAGAGGCAGCTATTGAGCTGTATAGCCTCCATCTATGACCAGCTCTGAGCCAGTTACATAGCGGGATTCGTCTGAAGCTAAATAAAGGGCTCCGTAGGCAACATCAATTGGTTTTCCAAACTCCGGCCAGGGTATTTTGTCTTTTAAGGGATGATCTCCATTTTTTGCGCCGGACATAGCTGTCTCGATAACACCGGGATGAATGGAATTTACCCGGATAAAATATTTGGCTAATTCCATGGCAGCAGATTTTGTCATTAATCGCACTGCTCCCTTTGAAGCGTGGTAAGCAGTACTTCCCGGGCTGCCTACTAAGCCTGAACCGGAAGAGGTGTTGATTATAGAACCGCCATGGGCTGTTTTTTTGATTAAATCAGCTCCAAATTTCATTCCTAAAAAAGTACCCAAGTTATTTACGGATTGAATTTTTTCAAATTCTTCTAAAGAGGTGTCTGCTAATCCGTTTCTACTTAATATAGCCGCATTATTAACAAGGATATCTAATTTACCAAATTCGTTCTCTGTTATGGAGATTACTTTTTTCCAGTCATCTTCTAATGAAACATCGTGTTTAATAGAAATAGCTTGCCCGCTATCCTTTTTTATTAATTCAATTGTTTCAGTTAGTTTTTCTTCATCAATGTCAGTTACAACCACTTTTGCGCCATTTTTGGCAAATAATATGGCTTCTTCCTTTCCAATACCGTTAGCAGCTCCAGTTATTATGGCAACTTTATTTTCCAATCTCGTCACTATAAGTCATCCTCTCTTTTTCTTGAAAAGTAAAATTGGTATCGCTTTCAATATATGCAAAAAGTGTGCCAAAAAAGTGAATTTTATTTAAATGATCATAATATTGTTTATATTAAGTTTGAAGCGAAGATTAATTAAGAAATTTTTAAAGAAACTTGGTATTTGCTTAAGCGATCGAAAATTTTAACATGATTGAATTTTTATCACTTTAAGAAAATATTTTGATTAATTTAAGTTTCAAAAATGAAACATCTGATTAAGTTTTTAAACTCAATTTGATTCGATGATTTGAAAAATTTTTATTTATTAGCAAAGATGTCGTGTTTACGGGCATATTTAAAAGTTTACCAAAAGATATTTTTTGGCATAGTTTTTGCACTTATTTTTATAAGTACATCGGCAGCATTCGATAGAAACCGATGAAAAATAGCAAGAGGGGGAATCAAAACTACTTAAATAAGCCACTGAAAAAGTGAAAACGCTTTATCAAAGTGTGGATTTGCTTTAGTTAAACGTGGTAAGCAAAAAAATTTATAATGAATAATTGGAAAAAATTAATACTATTTTCTATCAGGAGTTGAGAGTATGAACCACTTAGATAACAAAATGAAATTTGGACTATTTTTCTTGAATTCTGTAGCTCCGTGGAAAACGGATGCTGAAGAATTAAGAGACGGTCTTGAACAAATCAAGGTTGCAGACCAATTGGGATTTGATACGGCTTGGATCGCTGAACATAATGCAAGAAAATATGGAGTTGTTAGTTCGACCGCCGTATATATGGCAGCAGCAGCAGCCCAGACAACCCATATTAAGATTGGGTCAGCAGTTACAAGATTGCCATTGCATCATCCGCTGCAAGTTGCAGAAGATATGGCTTTAGTCGATGTAATTAGTGACGGACGCTTGTATGTCGGGGTTGGAAAAGGCTATGATGCTTATGAATTTGAAGCATACAGTGAAGATTTCGATCAAAGACATGATAAGTACTTAGAATCGCTAGACATTTTGACAACGGCTCTGCAAAATGAAAAGGTTTCTTATTCGGGGAACTTCTACAACATTCAAGACATTCCAGTATATCCTCGAACTGTCCAAAAACCAAGTCCGCCGATCTTTGTCATGGTTTCACAAAATGATTCTTCGATTATCAATGCGGCGAAACAGGGTCATTCATTTGTTCTTGGCGGTATTACTCACGAAGATACGATGCATAAAATTTCTTTATATAGAAAAACAGCTTTGGAATCAGGTCTATCAAAAGAATTTGTTGATGAGACAATATCACGTTCGGGAAAACTCATTTTCTGTTATGTTGCTGAAACGGATTTACAGGCAGTTGAAGAATATAAACGTGGTTTATTGTGGTATATGAGTGAAAGAGATAACCGGCCTGTTTTTGGCATCATCGATAGGGAAAGAAATATAAATTATGATGACTTTCTTAAATCAGAAAATACAATAATCGGTTCACCTGAAACGGTCACAAAAGGCCTTCAGAGATATAGAGAAGAAACAGGTTTGACCAATATTATTCTTTGGATGAACATTGGCGGCCAACCTCAAAACCAAGTGTTGAAATCAATGCGATTATTTTCAGAACAAGTATTGCCTCACTTTAACAGTAGCGTAAAGGTGAATGGATAAACTTAATAAAGACTAGTGATAATATTTTTTCCCTGAATTTTTTTTAGGCAGTAAATTCTTATAAAAGTGAGTTGAAAAGATATGCATAGATTAGAAGGAAAAATAGCTTTAGTAACTGGCGGCGCAAATGGAGTAGGAGAGGCAATATCAAAGCTGTTTGCAAGAGAGGGGGCAACAGTCATTGTTTCTGATATTGTAAATGAAGGGAAAGATGTTGCTGATTACATAAATGATAATGGCGGCAAGGCTTATTTTATTAAAATGGATGTTTCTAAAAGCTGTGATTGGGATTCAACTATAAACTTTATTAAAGAACATTATAATAAATTAGATGTATTAGTTAATAATGCAGGAATACCCGGAGCTGAAAACGTTGAAAATCTAGAGGAGAATGATTGGCATCATGTAATGGATGTAAACGCAAAGAGCGTCTTTCTTGGAATGAAGGCCGCAGTCCGATTAATGAAACAAAATCTGAATGGCGGTTCCATTATCAACAACTCATCAATTTGGGGATTGGTTGGAAGTGGCAGATCGGCTGCTTACCAGGGGGCAAAAGGTGCAGTGACACTATTGACGAAAACCGCATCAGTAGAGTTTGCCAAATATAACATTAGGGTGAACTCGATTCACCCTGGAATTATTCTCACTCCTATGGTGAAGAAGGAATCACTTGCTACCGGCCGCGGACAAGTATTAATTGATAACACGCCTCTTAATCGGCTCGGCAAGCCTGAAGAAGTGGCCTATGCGATGCTCTTTTTGGCCTCTGATGAATCCTCTTATATTACTGGCGTTTCTTTGCCGGTTGATGGCGGTTATACAGCAAGATAATTATCTCATTTTTAAGGAATGAGCTGACAGGATGTGGAAAAAAGAAATATGCATATTCCATTCTTTCGAAATAAGAATGCATTTTAAATTGAAGAACTCAAGTGACTTATTTGTAAAGTGCTAATAGGCAAGCGTATTATTTTTTGTTTATTTCATTCATGATATCAAAATCTAGTTGATTAGAAATAAAATTTGATTGAGTCATAATTGGGCAATGTTTAGAAGTTTTGAATGAAAATAATATTTTAGTAAGGCTGTACAGTAGTTATGTTGAGCTCCTATTATTCGTACAGCTTTTTAATAATAATAAAATACTATATTTTGATAATTGTCTAAGGGAAAAATAGTTGATAAAATTGGCATAAATCAGCAATTAAGATGTTCTTATTCAACGAGGTGTTAAATATGCCCAAATTAATCGTAACAGGATTTTCACCTTTAGAAAGCTTAGTAAGAGAAGTTTTTGAGGAAAGAGAAAAGAATTTTAAGGGGGTAGTCATTCAAAAAATTGAATCAGAAGATATTCTAAAAAATCCTTCGTATATTACGAATGATGATGTATTAATTTGTGGACAAACAATTTTTAAAGTATTTAAAAAATTAAAAGTTCGTGGACAAATGGTTCCTGTTAGGGTGCAAATCAATGACTTTATCCAGGCTTTAACGATCGCAAAACAATTTGGGAATGAAGTAAATATTATTAATTACAATAAAAAATTTTTACTTGAAGATACTGATAAATTAGAAAGCGTTTTCAATTTGAAAATCAATCAATATGTTTATGAGAATCTAGAAAATGCTAAGAAATTAATTGAGGAATTAGAAAGAAAAGGGCAATCGATTGTCATTGGTTCCGGTTTAATTACAAGTTTGGCAAAAAAAAGAGGAATGCATGGTATTTTATGGTATGGAAAAGAAAGTATACGTCAATCCGTAAATATTGCTTTTAATATTCTCCAGTCAAGAATCGAAGAATTAAAGAATTTTAAACAGGAAGAATATATTTTAAAGAAATTTAATGACGGTGTCGTTACAATTAGCGAAACTGGAAGAATATCGAATATTAACCAAAAAGCTCTTCAACTATTAAACTTGGAAGATTACAAAAGTCCTCAAGGAACGCATATTGTCCATCTTTTCAAAAAAGGCGAGTTGACTGAAATTTTGCTTTCCAAAAAAGAGATAAAAGATAAAATTGTTACTCATCAAAATAAAATGCTCTTCTTAACCACTTTCCCTATCATTGTCAATAATCGATTTAACGGGACGGTAGCGATTCTTTCAGATGTTGATGAACTTCAAAGAAACGAAAATAAAATTAGAAAAACAATGTACAGTAAAAAAATGACTGCAACATACCATTTTGACCTTATCATTGGAGAAAGCGAAAGAATTAAAAAGACTATTTCTAAAGCAAAACGATTTGCGCGTACTGATTCAAATATCTTAATTTTAGGAGAAACAGGAACAGGTAAAGAATTATTTGCCCAAAGCATTCATAATGAAAGTAAGAGGGCTCCACAACCTTTCATTGCTGTTAACTGTGCTGCTGTGCCTGAAAACTTACTGGAAAGTGAGTTTTTTGGATATATTGAAGGTGCGTTCACAGGGGCTAAAAAAGGAGGAAAACCGGGTTATTTTGAACAAGCCCATAATGGAACCGTATTTTTAGATGAAATCGGTGAAATCCCTTTAAGCTTGCAAGCTAAGCTTCTTCGAGTGCTCCAGGAAAATGTAGTCATGCGTGTAGGAAGCTCATCGACCATTCCTGTTAACGTGAGGGTTATATCTGCAACGAATGTCGATTTAATTGAAAAAGTAAAAAAGGGTGAATTCCGCAAAGACTTATATTATCGGATTGCGGTGCTCAATTTGTTTTTGCCGGCATTGAGAAATAGGCTGGATGATCTTGGTAGGCTTGTAAAATTCTTCACATCGAGAAACTATCCTGAATTTGTGGATAATATCGATGAAGCTTTAGATGAGATGGTAAATTTATTATCAACCCACAGATGGCACGGCAACATTCGAGAATTAGAGAATACGCTTGAACGAATGTTTGCCTATTTAGAGAGCCCTTCCAAAGCAACAAAATCAGAAATTTTAAAAAACCTTGAAGAAGCGATTGAAGAAAACAGTTTATTGCTTGTGGATGATGAAACTAATGATAAGTCCTTTCAAAGTGTTATTAAAGAGACTGAAATCAAGCAAATAAAAGAAGTGCTGAAAGAAACAAATGGAAACAAACAAGAGGCAGCCAAAATTCTGGGTATGAGTCGCAGTACCCTATGGCGCAAATTAAAGGAACTGGAAGTAAATTAACATTATAAAAATATACCAACTTTTTGACCAAATTTTTATCTGACTGGATTTTGAGTCAAATATTTGTGGAGAGTTTTCCTGTTGCGTTTAGGAAACTCTCTTTTTCTATCTATATTGCCTTTCGACTGTGAATAATGCTGATTCATTTCTTAAGCTCAAAATAAACCAAAAAATGTTTTTATCATATTCCATCTTTCAGGCTAAAAATCTAAAAAGGTTTTTATCCCATAATCTTTCCACGCACTTTCATTCTTTCAACGTTTGACAAATGCACTCATCGTTGTTTCAGGGCTTCCTGTTGTATGCATGCTTATTTCTTTCTGCAGGCATAATATTTTTTACTTTCGTTTGATTAGATATTTATTATTGTGGCGATCGTAGTTTGAGAATTTTTTAAAGAAAAACTAAACATACATGACCCGCCGGGTCACAAACTTGGGATGAAAATGGTTCCATCCAATAGTTAC